>JBEDDU010000136.1:0-5640 GCA_041176065.1 Verrucomicrobiota bacterium
GGGTAGTTATGTTGGAGTAGGGGTAGGGTATGGCTCTGGCAATGGGATTTCGGTCGGCGGGGTTTCGTTTTCGGCATCGCTCTTTGATTGTCACCGCTATCCCCACCCCTATCCCTACCTCTACCCCTAACATGAAATCCATTCGTCTCCTCGCGGCCCTGGCCGCCCTCGTCGTGTCGGCCACCGCCGCCGAAGTGAAACTCGAATCCGCCTTCAACGGCAAGGACCTCGCCGGCTGGAAGGTCTCCGGAGCGGACGCCTTCTGGACCGCCGCCGACGGCGTCCTCACCGGCGTCAACGACCCGTCCTTCAAGGATTACAAGAAGGGCAACATGCTCTACACCGAGAAGTCCTACCAGGACGTCGTGATCGAGTGCGAAGTCCGCTTCAGCGGCGAGATCGACAGCGGCATCATGGTCCGCAAGGACGCCGCCGGGAAGAAGGACATCCAGATGCAGATCGGCGTGTCCCGCTCCTTGAAGAAGGACATGACCTGCACGTTCTACGTGGGCAAGTATCCGGAAGCCGGCTGGGCCCCTAAGGTCCCCTCGCTCTGGAAGAACAACGAGTGGAACAAGATCCGTTTCCAGGCCAAGGGCGACACCTATACCGTCTGGCTCAACGGCGAGCAGGTCTCGAACTACGTCGACGCCGGTTATCCTCAGGCCGCTCCGGTGGGCCTCCAGGTGCACGGTAGCGTGAAGATGAAGGTCGAATACCGCAACATCTCCATCGGCGAGATCAAGTAAGCCGCGGCTTGCTTTCGGTCCGGAAGGGCGGGAGCAATCCCGCCCTTTTTCGTTGGGGGAGCCAGGCAGGCGTGCTTAATCAAGACCATGACTTCGCCGCTGCCCCGCCGCCGGTTCCTGCGTCAGCTCGCCCTCGGCGTCGCGGTCGCGCCGTTCATCGGCTGCGCCTCGCGGACGGCCGGACTCGAGATCGGCGTCATCGCCGACCCGCAGTATGCCGACATCCCTGATCGCGGCACGCGCGCGTATCGGGCTTCGGTCGCCAAGCTCGCCGCCGCCGTCGGACGTTTCAACGCCCGTCCGCTCGATTTCTGCGTCAACCTTGGCGACACCATCGACCGTGAGTGGCGCAGCTACGACGCGATCCTCGCGCCGCTCGCCGCCTCGCGCCACCGCTGGGAGCATGTCCTCGGCAATCACGATTTCGCCTTGCTGGACGCGGAGAAAACCAAGGTCGACGCCCGACTCGGCGTCACCGCGCGCCACCGCTGTTTCGACCGTCCCGGCTTCCGTTTCGTCGTCCTGGACACCGGCGCCGTGAGCACGTACGCGACGCTCGCCGGCAGCGAGGCGCGGCGTGAGGCGGCCGCCGAGCTCGCGCGCGTGAAGGCGCGCAAGCTGCCGCAGGCGCAGGATTGGAACGGCGCGGTCGGACCAAAGCAGCTCGCCTGGTTCGAAGGCGTCGCCGCCGACGCCGCGAAGCGGGGGCTCAAGGTCGTCGTCTTCGCGCATCATCCCGTGGCGCCCGTCGGGGCCTACGATGCCTGGGATGCGACCGAGATCCTCGCGGCCTTGGGCCGTCATCGGAACGTGGTCGCCTGGTTCAACGGCCATCACCATGCCGGCGGTTTCGCCCAGGTCGAAGGGCTCCCGTGCGTGACTTTCCATGGCATGGTCGAGACCCCGGACACCAATGCCTTCGCCACCGCCCGGTTCCTGTCGGACCGGGTGATCGTGGAGGGGCAGGGGCGAGAGCCCTCGAGAGAGCTGATTTTCAGGGTTTAACGACTTATATCAGTCTTAAAATCGATTTATCGTGTGATTCCAATCAATTGAAGGGCGGGTGGCGTATATAGGCGGAAACCGCATATTTATTCGCAACCTGTCGGTCTTCTTACTGTCTGAAAGGCAACCCCTGACAGACCATGAAACTCCACCGCAACTGCGAAGGAAATCACCCCGACGTTCTCTCCGCCCTGAGTCGCCGAGACTTCATGCACATCGGCATGATCGGCACCCTCGGACTGAGCCTCCCCAACATGCTCCGCCTCAAGGCGCTCGAGATGCCCAAGGTCGAGTCCTTCAACGCGATGGCGGACTCCGTCATCCACATCTACCTGCCGGGCGGCATGGCGCAGCACGAGTCCTGGGACCCGAAGCCCTTCGCCTCGCCTGACTACCGTGGTCCGTACACGCCGATCAAGACCTCGATCCCCGGCGAATACGTCGGCGAGAAGTTCGTCAACATCGCCAAGATCATGAACAAGCTGACCGTCGTCCGCTCGATGACGCACGGTGAGGCCGCCCACGAACGCGGCACGCACAACATGTTCACCGGCTACCGTCCGAGCCCCGCGATCAAGTTCCCGAGCTACGGTTCCGTCATCTCGCACGAGCAGGGTTCGCGCAACAACCTGCCGCCCTACGTGGTCGTGCCGAGCCAGAGCATCCCGGAGCAGGGCACCGGCTACATGAGCAGCGCCTTCGGTCCGTTCGCGCTCGGCAGCGACCCCGCCGACAAGGGTTTCGCCGTCCGCGACCTCCTCGCCCCGAAGGACGTCACCACGCAGCGTTTCGAGCGCCGCCGCAGCATGCTGGCCGCCGTCGACGAGCATTTCCGCGCCACCGAGAAGTCCGACGCCATCGGCGCCATGGACAGCTTCCAGCAGGCCGCCTACGGCCTCGTCAGCAGCGCCAAGGCCCGCGAGGCCTTCGACCTCTCCAAGGAGTCCGACAAGCTGCGCGACGAATACGGCCGCAACACCGCCGGCCAGCGCTTCCTCCTCGCCCGCCGCCTCGTCGAGGCCGGCGTCCGCATGGTCTCCGTCACCTTCGGCGGCTGGGACCACCACTCGAACATCAAGGGCGCCTTCGACGGCCAGGCCCCGCAGTTCGACCAGGCCTTCGCCCGCCTCATCACCGACCTGCAGGACCGCGGCATGCTCAAGCGCACGCTCGTCCTCGTCAGCTCCGAGTTCGGCCGCACGCCGAAGATCAACGGCACCAACGGCCGCGACCACTGGCCGCGCGTCTTCTCCGTCGCCATGGCCGGCGGCGGCGTGAAGGAAGGCTACATCCATGGCGCCTCCGACGCCCTCGGCGGCGAACCCGACCGCGACGCGGTCGGCCCGGAAGACCTGGCCAAGACCATGTACCGCGTCCTCGGCATCAACGCCGAGAAGCGCATCATGTCCGACGGCGGCCGTCCGGTCGACATCGTCAACGGCGGTCGCGTGATGACCGACTGGCTCGCCTGAACCGGCGCCTGAACACCCATCCGCGCGCCTGACCGGCGCCGCGGGCGGGCCGGGCCCCGCTGAAAAGCTTTATGCAGTTCCGACTCCTCTCCGCGCTCCTGCTCGCCCCGCTAGCCGCGTGGGCGGCCTATCCCGACATGTCGGCGCTCAGGCCGCACGGCGGCCAGATCGGCGCCGACGTGAAGCTGACCATCACCGGCGCGCGCCTCGACGATTTCGAGGACCTGATGTTCTACACGCCCGGCTTCAAGGTGAAGAGCGTCGAGAGCCGCGCCGCGAACAAGGTCGAGCTCACCCTGTCCATCGACAAGGCCGTCCGCGCGGGCAACCACGTCATGCGCGTGCGCACGAAGTCCGGCGTCTCGCACATGCGCCAGTTCTTCGCGAGCCCCTTCCCGAACGTCGAGGAGAAGGAGCCCAACAGCGAGTTCGCCGGCGCCCAGCCGATCGCGCTCAACCAGACCGTCGAAGGCGTGATCCTCTCCGAGGACGTCGACTACTTCAAGCTGACCGTGAGGAAGGGCCAGCGCATCGGCGTCCAGGTCGACGGCCTGCGTCTCGCCGCCATCCCGCAGGGCGCGATGGATCCTTACGTCGCGATCCTCGACAAGGACCGCTTCGAGAAGGCCGCCTCCGACGACACGATCCTGCACCGCCAGGACGGCTACTGCTCCTTCACCGCCGAATACGACGGCGAATACTACGTGATGGTGCGCGAATCGTCCTACCGCGGCTCGGCCAATTCCTTCTATCGCCTGCACGTCGGCGACTTCCGTCGTCCGGACGCCATCTATCCCGCCGGCGGCAAGCTCGGCACCAAGCTCACCGTCCGCTTCCTCGAGCCGCGTGATTCCTTCGCCGAAGAAGTCTCCCTGCCCGCCGAGGACGATCCCGAGTTCGTCCTCTACCCGAAGTCCCAGCCGCCCGCCCCCTCCGGCAACCTCTTCCGCCTCTCGACCGTCGACAACACCCTCGAGGCCGAACCGAACAACGTCGCGGAGCAGGGCACCGTCGCCGCCGAGGCCGCGGCTTACGCCCTCAACGGCATCATCGGGCAGCCGGGCGACGTCGATTTCTTCCGCGTGCCCCTCAAGAAGGGCCAGGTCTTCGAGTGCCGCGCGCTCGCCCAGACGTTGGGTTCGCCCCTCGACCCCGTCGTCACCGTGCTCAGCCCCAAGGGCAACTCCCTCGCGAGCAACGACGACGGCGGCGGCATGCGTCGTCTTGATTCCCGTTTCCGCCTCACCGCCCCGGCCGACGGCGTCTACACGGTCCGCGTCACCGACCACCTCGAACGGGGCGGCGTGAACTTCGTCTACCGCATCGAGATGGTGGCCTCGCAGCCGAGCCTGACCTTCGCTTCGCCGGACTACACCGTCAACGACACCAACTACCGCCAGTTCATGGCCGTGCCCAAGGGCGGCCGCATGGTGCTCCTCGAGAACTTCACCCGCAACGGCGTCGGCGGCGATTACCGCTTCGAGCTCAAGGGCCTGCCCGCCGGCGTGAAACTGCTCGAGGACGCCGCCCCCGGCTCGCTGCCCGGCGTGCCGCTCGTGCTGGAAGCCGCGGCCGACGCGCCCCACGGCTGCTCCCCCTCGATCCGAACAACAAGATCGTGGGCCAGATGCGCCGCACGTACGACATCGTCCGCATCGGCAACGTCATCTACTACCAGGGTATCGAGGACCAGCTCCCGGTCGCCGTGGTCGACGAGGCGCCTTACTCCCTCGAGATCCAGAAGCCCGAGACCCCGCTCGTGCGCAACGGCATCTTCATCCTCAAGGTCGTCGCCAAGCGCAAGGAAGGCTTCAAGGGCCCGATCCGCGTCTTCATGTGCTGGACGCCGCCCGGCGTCTCGTCCCTCGGCGAGCAGACCATCGGTGCGGACGCCACCGAGTGCGCTTTCCAGCTGAGCGCCAACGCCAACGTCGACACCAAGACCTGGAAGTTCGTCGTCCAGGGCGAAGCCGACGCCGGCAAGGGCCGCGTCTACAACGCCTCGCCGTTCGCCGAACTGACGACCGAAGCCCCGTATGTCGCCGCCAACGCCATCCCGCTCACGGCGATGGAAGTCGGCACGCCCGGCCTGATGGTCACCAACTTCGAGGTCACCCGCCCGTTCGAAGGCGAGGCCGTCGCCCAGCTCGTCGGCGCCCCCGATACGATCCGCATCGCCCCGATCAAGGTCACCAAGGACACCAAGGAACTCCGCTTCACGGTGGAGACCGACGGCAAGTCCCGCGTGGGCAAGACCGGCAACATGTTCGTGCAGGTCGACATCCCGACCGGCAAGGGCCTCGCGACGCACCGCATCGCGCTCGGTTCGACGCTGCGCCTCGACGCTCCGCGCAAGGCCGCGCCGGCCCCGGTCGCCAAGGCCGCCGCCCCCGCCGCCGGCAAGCCGGCCGCGC
>JBEDDU010000137.1:0-4374 GCA_041176065.1 Verrucomicrobiota bacterium
CGCGCCTGCGTCGGTCATCGCCGACCTCGTCAAGAACGGCCAGGTCGCCTTCCAGTATTGCGACCCCGCCGGCGCGCCCTCGAACCGCATCGAGTTCAATCCCAACGGATCGCTCGAAGCCATCGAAGGCATCACCAGCCCGTGCGGCCGCGTCCTCGGCAAGATGGGCCACTCCGAGCGCACCGGCGCGCACGTCGCCAAGAACATCCCCGGCGACAAGCACCAGCCCCTCTTCCAGGGCGGGGTTGATTACTTCGCGTAACGAAAGGTAGGGTCGGCACTGCGTGCCGACCTAGTTGCCTGGCTCGGTGACACGTGGTCAAGGGTTGATGCGTCTCCCGGGGCTCATTAACGTGATCAGGCCGCTGTCTTAGCCGGGCGCTGTAAAATCTCGGCTAAAACCTAGATTCTATGGGCGGGATAAAGTCAGGAGCAGCCTGACTCCATTGTGCATCATATTATGCACAGAAGCAGCTGCCATGTAGAGGCTCTAGCGATGGCAGGTCGTGTAAATATATTTAGGACTGAAGATGGCGGCGCTAGCGACAAGTGCCGAAATATGAAAGGCAGTTAGGTCCTCATATTTTTGTGATTCGAAATGCTGTTGGCTCAATAACCCGGCGCAAGCTGGACCTTCTTAATCGTTTTAGTGCCGTCACGATAGATCAGCAGCTCGACTTCTTTACCGCGATTGTGATGTAACAATTCAACAAAGCCCTCGTGGTCCGGCGGAATGCGTTTCGCATTTAATTCAAGGATGCAGTCCCCTTCATACAAATCTGAATGGAATGCAGGAGTATTCCGTATCACTGTCCTTATAAGCAGGGCGCTGTTGGTGCCGATGACTTTGGCCTGCTCGGCGCTGACTGGAGTCGTAAAAACGCCCAAGACCGGCTTAGTCCAATTACGCTTGAGGTAGACTGCGGCATAGTCCTGTCGCACGATGGTGACAGGCACTACCGTTGTTGAATAGGTGCCTGAGCTGTAGCTTTTGGCCGTACCATAGAAGCTGTTTCCGTTTGATCCGTAGCCGCTGACATAAGTCGAGGTCTCGGTCCCGGGGTGATACTGTGGCAGTGCCATCGCTGATTGGGTCATCGTCCGATTGCCAACTGCGTAAAGGATGACATCTGCTTTGAGAGTTGCCCCGAAATTTTGCAGGTCATCAAGGCTTACGTTGTTCCCAGCATTGAAGGCGGATTGTCCAAACGGAACGTAACCCTCACGTGCGAATTCCTTAATCTTGGAGTCAAAGTCGGCCACCGGAATACATTGAGGAAGGGCGTTTTCTGGCGCCTCAGGAGGAAGGCTCATGCCTTGGTAGAATTCCTTCCATGGATTCTGACAGCCGATCAGAAAAGATGACGCTATCAGGATTAAAAAATGACGCTTCATGGTGATGTGGATGCTTTCGGGATGATATTATACGTCAAGCATCCAAGGGTTGGGACGCGGTTGCCATAACGTCCGTTAGCGGCGGCGCACTGGGCAGTCATCCGGCCCTGGTTAAGACCCGACCACTTCCGGCCTCGGTCTCGAATGAATGCGATGGTGCTCAATAATGGGGACAGACCCCATTATGTCACAGCCGCTTCACGCCGGCGCTGGTGCAGTGGAAGATTTCGCTATGGCGGCCGCGGAGTTCGACGGTGATACGGCTGTTTTCCAAGGGCACTTCGACGGTTGATTTCGCTTCTTCGGACTGCCAAGGATTCACGGCGAGGATGATCCATTCGTCCGCGCTGACGCGCATGCGGCGGACGAAGGGGCGCTTGGACTTCCAGAGGACGTGCGCGGGTTCGTCGGACATGAGCTTGGCGCCAGCCAGTTTCCCGGAGAAGTCGGAGATCCGCCCGAGGCTGTTCATGAAGGCGGGCAAGACGTGGTAGTATTGGCCCTTGCGCTTGGATTCCGACCCCCAGACGGCCAGGCCACGGGCGCCGCAGAAATACGGCAGGACGGCCATGGCTTCGGCCAGCCAGGGTGAGACCTCCTGGTCGGCGAGCTTCTTGTTGGAACTGTGGTAGCGGAGCCACTCGTAGGCGTAGAGGGGCTTGTTGCCGTAGCGGCGGGTGCGCTCGACGTTTTCCTCCACGTTGGCGGCCATGTAGTAGAGGGAGTCGGGCTTGTCGTAGAAGACGTAGATGCTGGCGATGTAGTAGTCGACGTAAGGATCGATGTGCTGCCACAGCTCGGCGTCGCTGCGATGGGTGCCGTCGATCTGCTGCGCGGTCTTGCCGGCGATGCCGAAGTAATCGCGGCGGAACGGCTGCGGGCCGTAGATGCCGATGGGCGTGCCCGGGAAGCGCTCCTTCGCCCACTGGCAGGGCAGGGTGAACCAGGTGGCCCACTCGCGCAGGTAGGCGTCCGCGAACTGCTCGCGGGTCGCGGCCTTGGACGCGGCGCGCGCCACGGGGTCGTCCCAGGCCTTGTCGATGTCCTCCTCGAAGGTGAACTCGATGTCGTGGACGAAGAGGGCTCCCTGGTTGCCTTGTTTCTCGATGTTGCGCCGGATGATGCGCTCGAAGAACCCGGGCTTCTGCCACGGATTGGAGGCGTGGGCGTCGATGGTCTGGCGGATGTTCTCCTTCTGCCTGCCGGGGTAGTCGGCGTAGGTGTTCAGAAGGTCCACCATCTCGAACCCATGCGCCGCGGCTTCGCGATAGTTCGTCGCATTGTCTCCTCCCGCCACGTTCCAGAACGCCCTCAGGCCGCCGCTCATCGGCACGCGACGGATCTGATCCCACGAGGGCGGGGGAGCGGTGCCGGACTCGCCGGCCGCAGGCTTCTCCTGGGCCAGGGTCTGCGCGGCGAGCAGCAGCGTCGTGATCAGGATGCGAAGATGCATGAGGGTGGTGTGCGCGGGGTCTGCATGGGGTCACTGGCCCCCTCTCTCATGTGTGATGGCGGGCTTTGGGCCGTCAATCCGCCTTCCGTTATTTGGTCCGGTTCGCTTCCTTCAGCAGCGGCACGTCGGCAGGATGCTTGTTGTCGGAGGTGACAATGGTCTTGGAGTCCAGCGCCTCAATCCAGACCCCTTTGGTCGGTGCGGCCCGGCCGCTGAAATGGTTGCCGGTGACGACGACGTCTTCACAGCCCCGGATGGAGATGGCCGCCTCGCGCGGGTCGGTGATGCGGTTGCCTCGAATCAGGATGTTCCCGCCCAGGCCCGAGGTGGAGAGGCAGCTGATGGGAGTCCAGCCGCTGTAGACGAGGGTGTTGCCGCTCACCACGACGTCGCGGGCTCCCACGCCCGAGATGGCCTCGGTGTAGGTGAAGCCGACGTGGATGGGGTTGCCGGTGATGTTCTCGAAATGGTTGTCGGCGATCCAGCCGCGGACGCCGTTGAACTTCACGCCATGGCCGCGCCCTCCGACATGACGGTTGCGCCGATACACGAAGTCCTCGTTGCTGGGCGAGTAACGGTAGAGCAGCAGGCCCTTCCATTCCTGGGACGGATCGCGTCCGAGCCTTGTGGCCAGCTCCGCCAGGCCCTCCGTCAGCCCGAGACGCACGGACTTCCGGCCCTCCGACACCGTGCGCAGGGTGGCGGTGGCGAAGCGCCCGGAGCGCGGGTCCACGAAGACGATCCGGTCGGTCGGCCGCAGTTCGCTGTTGGTCCAGGAATCCGCGAGGATCACGGCGTCGGCGCCGTCCGCACGGTCCACCTTCATCCGCAGCGCCTGATGCGCCGGGCCGCCGTCATCGGCGAGGCATTCGTATTCGCAGCCTTCGACCCATGCCCCGATGCGGCCGTTGTTCACGCCCGAGTGGCCGCCCTGATGGTCCGTGGGCGACCGGCGCACGACCTTCACGGCCAGCAGGCTTTGCGCGGAGTTGTCGCTCCCCAGGCAAGGTCCGCCGGGATGGTCGACCAGGGTGATGTGGCTGAGCGTGCATTCCTCCGTGGCATCCATGCGGACAAAGGGTGAACGGTACAGGGTCACCACGGCCAGCGCGCCCGTCTCGTGATGGGGCAGGGCCGCGGCCTTCACGGGGCCGATGTGGAAGCTTCCCGGAGCGCCCGGCGCAGGACTGGCCGTCGCGTCGCGCGCGGACACGAAGCCGCGGCTGAGGTGCCGTCCGTGATGATCGGGGTCCACGCGGTTGAGGAAGCTGCCTCCGTTGCCCTCGCCCACGAAGAAGCGGACCACGTCGGGATCATGGCCGGGCTCGGGCTTGACGAGCAGACGCGCGTTGGTCCGGTCCACCTCGAGCACGCGCACCAAAGTGTGCCCGGGCTGGCTGCTCGCCGCCTCGAAGTTCCGGATCGTGACGCGCCGGCAGCCCCGCAGGCTGAGGAGGCACGAATCGCCGGCCAGCGTCAGCTTGGCTCCATGCCCGTCGATGATCAGATCGTGTGCGCCCTCCAGG
>JBEDDU010000138.1:0-5181 GCA_041176065.1 Verrucomicrobiota bacterium
CGCCACGCCCTCCGTGAAAGGAGTGCACGATGAATCGTGCCCCTACCCGGGTTCGCCCTGCGGCGAACTTGTTTGTGCAGGGGCGGACGGCTCGGAGAGCCGTCCCTACCTGTTAGCGGTAAGCGGTTGGCGGTTAGCGGTAAGCGGCTGGGAAGTATCGCTAGTTAGCCGGAGCAGACAAAGGGCGCTAGAGGCTCAGTTGATCAGAGGCTCGGAGGCTCGGTGGACCAGGGAGTCAGGTAGGGCGTGGCTCTCCGAGCCCGCCGTGTAATCGTTCGTGATACAGACGTCTGTCCGCGAACGGACGGCTCGGAGTGCCGTCCCTACCCGAGACAGAGGAGATTCATTTTCAGGTCTCGGGTCTCGGCCACCGGGAGCCAGGTTCAGGTCTTCAGGTTCGGGTACAGGTTCAGGATCTGAATTTTTACCGGGACCCGCACCTGTACCTGATCATCCGAACCAGAGACCTGAGGGCCGAGACCAGGGACCTGAAGATGTCTCTCACGTTTGCACCTTTGCACAGGCCGTAGGCCGATTTGCACTTTTGCACAGAGGACAGCACGTGGCGCTGTCCCTCCCTGGCTTGACAGGCGGGCGGGGATGCGGCACTTTCTTGGACATGTCTTTAATGGCACGAATACACTATCCATGCGGGTTCAGCTCACGCTGATCCCGGGGAGTCTTTCGCGCTTTTAAAATCAGGCCTTCCGGCCGCTCTCCCGCCCTTCCAGGGGAAATCCGCGCCTTTCCGTCGTCCGCGTGCCGGCGGCGGAATGACTGCTTCGCACGCAACCATGCATCACTACCGTGAACAACCACACTTCCAACGAACAGATCCTTTCCCTCCTCCAGCAGCTCGTCGTCCAGAACGAAGAACTGTCGAGGAAGGTCACGGACCTGCAGGTCAAAATCGACCTCCTGGAGCATAAGTTCGATACGATCGCCGAAGAGTCGGGGCTGATCTGAGCGCAGCGACGAAAGTCGCTGCGCAGGGGGCACGTGGGCACGGTGACACGGGGACAAGGAGCAAGACAGGGCTAGAGCCAGAGCCAGGGCTAGAAGAGGCATTTCAGGTCTCGGGTCTCGGCAGACGGGAGCCAGGTTCAGGTGTTCAGGTACGGGTACAGGTTCGGGACCTGAATATTGCCCGAGTCCGTACCTGTACCTGATAACCCGTACCTGAGACCTGAAGGCCGAGACCTGGGACCCGAGAACTTGTGATCCAAGACCCCGCTATGTCGTGACGCGGTCCCGACCCTACCAAGGGCTGCCGGGACTTGAAGGGCGCGACGTAGTCTCGCCCCTACCCTGCGGCCACCGTTCGGCGGCCGAGACAAGACTAGGGCAGCACGCGGTGCTGCCCCTACCTCGAGCCATCCGTTACTAGCCCTAGCCCAAGCCCTGGCTCTAGCCCTACCTCAGCTCAATTTCTTCAACTCGCCGGTGCTGTCGCCGAGCTGGACGTCGCGGATGTCCATGCGGTTGAGCATGCTGACCCAGAGATTGTTCAGCGGGGTCTCCTTCGGATACACGATGTGACGGCCCTGGCGGAGCGTGCCGCAGCCCTTGCCGGCGAGGATGATCGGCAGGTCGTCATGGTTGTGACGGTCGCCGTCGCCGTTGCCGGAGCCGTAGACGATCATCGAGTGGTCGAGGAGGTTGCCGTCGCCTTCCTTCACCGACTTGAGGCGCTCGAGGAGATACGCGAAGTGCGTGGCGTGGAAGACGTTGATGTCTTGGATCTTCGCCAGCTTCACGGGGTCGTGGCCGTGGTGCGAGATGCTGTGGTGGCCGTCGCGCACGCCGATGAACGGGTACGAGCGGTTGGAGCCTTCGTTGGCCAGGACGAACGTGGCCACGCGCGTGGTGTCCGTCTGGAAAGCGAGGACCAGGAGGTCGGCGAGCAGGCGGAGGTGTTCGGCGTAGCTTTCCGGGATGCCCTTGGGGATGGACGCGGTCGCCGGGACCTTGGGCTGGCCGGAGACGCCGGACTTCTGGATGCGCAGCTCCATCTCGCGCACCGCGGTGAAATACTCGTCGAGCTTGCGCTGGTCGTCGGCGCCGAGGCGGCCGTTGAGCTCGCGGAAATCCTCGCGCACCATGTCGAGGACCGACTTGCGCTGGGCGTCGCGGCGCTGGCGTTCGAGGTCGGAGCCCGCGCCGAAGAGACGTTCGAAGATCAGCTTCGGGTTCACTTCCTTCGGCATCGGCTGGGTGGCCGAGCGCCAGGCGATGTTGGACTGGTAGATGCAGGAGTAACCGGAGTCGCAACCGCCGGCGAGCTTGCTGGCTTCGGTGCCGATCTCGAGGGACGCGAGGCGCGTGCGGTCGCCGATGCGCGCGGCGGCGAGCTGGTCGGCCGAGACGCCGGCGCGGATGTTGGCGCCGTCGGTCTTGCGGGGCTGGGCGCCGGTAAGGAAGGCGGACATCGCGCGCGCGTGGTCGCCGCCGCCGTCGCCGTTGGCGCGGGCCTTGTCGGCGGTGAGGCCGGTGAGCACCGAGAAGTCGGACTTGTGCGCGGCGAGGGGCGCGAGGATCGCCGGGAGCTTGGAAGGCAGGGAGCCCTCGGCGCCCACGCGCCAGCCGTCCATGTTCACGCCGTTGGGGACGTAGAGGATCGCCATGCGGTTCGGCGCGGCCTGCTTCACGGGCGTGTTGCCGGCGGCCCAGCCGGTCTGGAGGCCCATCGCCTCGAGCCACGGCAGGGCCATGACGGTACCGAGGCCTTTGAGGACCGTGCGGCGCTGGAGGAGGGCGGACTTCATGGCGGGGTGATTACTTCTTAGGAGATTCTGACCCGCCTTCAACCTGGGAAGTTCCCCGGCGGAGGCGGAAAGGATCGCTCTGGACCACGCCCAGGACGAGGGCCGAGAAGCGGCTGTCGGCTTTGAGGGCGGATTCCGTGATCTTATCGACCGCCGGGCCGTCGTAGTAGTCGAGCCCGCGGCCGAGGCCGAACGTGAGCAGCTTCGAGGACAGATTGCGGACGATCTTCTCGCGGTCGGCCAGGAGGAGCTTCTTCAGTTCGCCCGCGCCGGAGAACGCGCGGCCATCGGGCAGCTTGCCGGACGGATCAATCGGCTGGCCCTCGTCCTGCTGGCGGAGCTGGCCGACCGCGTCGAACTTCTCGAACGCGAAACCGATGGCGTCCATGCGCGTGTGGCAGGAAGCGCAGGCGGGGTCGGCGCGGTGCTGCTCCATGCGCTGGCGGAGGTTGCCCTTGAGCTGCTGGCCCTCGAGGGTCGGCACGGAAGGCGGCGCGGGCGGCGGCGGCGAGCCGAGGATCTGCTCGAGGATCCACTTGCCGCGCTTGACCGGCGACGTGCGGGTCGGGTTGGACGTCGCCGTGAGGATGGACGCGTGGGTCAGGATGCCGCCGCGTTCGCCCTTGGGGAGCGTCACGCGCACGAACGGCGAGGTGCGGCCGCGGGGGAAGTCGGCCTGGATCCCGTAGAAGTTGGCGAGATTGCGGTCGAGGTAGGTGAAGTCGGCGTCGATGAGGTCGAGCACGCTGCGGTCCTCGCGGACGATCTCGGCGAAGAAGAGCTCCGTCTCCTTCATCATCGACGTGCGGACCGCGTCGTTGAAGCCCGGGAACATCGTCGGATCGGGCGAGACCGCGGAGAGCTGGCGGAGCTGGAGCCACTGGAGGCCGAAGCCCTCGGTCAGGTAGCGCGAGCGGGGGTCCTTGAGGAGGCGGCGCGTCTGCGCCTCGAGGTTGGCCGAGAGCTTCTTCGCATAGGCCAGCTGGAAGAGCTCGTCGTCGGGCATCGAGCCCCAGAGGAAGTAGCTCAGGCGCGAGGCCAGGGCGAACTCGCTGATCGGATGGGCGTCCTTGGCGGTCGGGGCCTCGTCCTGCTCGGCGCGGAAGATGAACTTCGGCGAAGCCAGCACGACGGCGATCATCGCCTGCGCGCCGGACTCCCAGTTGCCGCCGTTCTTCTCGCCCTCGTTCCAGACCTTCACGTAGCGGTTGATCTCGGCGGGCGTGGCCGGACGGCGGAAGGCGCGGCTCACGAAGGAATTGGCGGCGAGGCGCGCGCGGGCTTCGCCGGTCGCGGTGCCGGCGAGGGCGGCGAAGCGGCGCTGG
The DNA here is from genome assembly GCA_041176065.1 of Verrucomicrobiota bacterium. Classification (GTDB taxonomy): domain Bacteria; phylum Verrucomicrobiota; class Verrucomicrobiia; order Opitutales; family UBA953; genus UBA953. The sequence goes on from JBEDDU010000138.1 coordinate 4,091, forward strand.
AGTTCGGTGCGCGTGTCGGTCGGGCCGAGGAGGCGCAGGCGCAGGCCGGAAAGCGTGCGGTTGTTGCCCGTGATCTTCGCGGGCGGGTTGAGCCACTTCAGCGTGAACTCGTGCTTGCCGCCCTTGAGGGTGACCTTGGCCTCGGCGACCTCGGTCTTCTTCACCTGCTTGAACTGGTAGGTCCCGACCTCGCGGCCGTCGACGACGAAGGCCACCTTCGGGGGCGGATCGCCGGGCGAGCCCGTGGAGCGGAGCGCGACCGAGATCACGTAGTCGCCGTCGCGCGAGGCCGTCATCGGGCCCGTCAGCGTCGGGGCCGGATCGAAGTAGCGCTGCTGGCTGTCGCGCTTGCCGCGCGGGAGCATCTCGATCATCGCGAGGCCCGTGCCTTCCATCTCGGTCGGCTTGGACGGCATCGCCTTGGCCGCGATCGCCTCGCCGACGGACAGGAAGCGTTCGAGGTGGACGGGCGAGAACGTGAGCACGTCGCCGATGTTGTCGAAGCCGTAGCCCGTGTCGTCGGCCGGGAAGTCGGCGGAGAAATTCTCGTCGAGGAAGCAGAGGTCGCGGATCGTATGGTTGAACTCCGCGCGGTTGAGGCGGCGGATGGTCACGTCGCCCGGATCGGTCTTGGACTTCGCGATGGCGGCGGCGAGGAGCTTATGGACGGACGTCTGGAGGGCTTCGACTTCGGCGGGCGAGGGGCGGGTCTTCTTCTTGGCCGGCGGCATCTCGCCGGACACCACCTGGTTGACGACCTCGCGCCAGACGCGCTGGTCGCGGAAGAAGCGGGAGTCGTCCTTGAAGGCCTCGAGGTTGAGGTGGCCCTTGGCGAGTTCGGCGTCGTGGCACTCGTAGCAGTACTTGTCCAGGAACGGCACGATGTCCTTCTGGAAATCCTGGGCGGGGGCGGCCGCGGACCAGACGCAGGCGAGGGCCCCGAAAACGGCGACGAACGGGGAAGGCCGAACCATGGGGTGGGCCGAAGACAGCATTGGCTTTAAAGACAAAACCGACCGACCAAGGTTGCAAACCAAAGGCCCAAACCGTCAAAAAGTTGTCAAAAGTTTGTCAAAACTCGTAAATTATTG
>JBEDDU010000139.1:0-9493 GCA_041176065.1 Verrucomicrobiota bacterium
GAAATACGAGGTCTGGGCCGCCCGCTCCTACCTCGCCGCCGCCAAGCTGTTCGGCTCGAAGCTGAACCAGAAGGACGCCGCCAAGGCCATCCTCAAGGAGATGCTGGAGAAAGACCGCATCAAGGACACCCGCGAGGCGACCGAAGCCAAAGCCTACCTCCTCGGACTCTGAACGCCATGCGCCGCCCCCTCCTCCTCACCGCCCTCGCGCTCCTCGCCGCCGCCTCGTCGCCGGCCCAGACCTTCGTCTTCAAAGGCGAACGCTGGGAGATCAACGACCCGTTCAAGCTGGACAACTCCGTCCCGCCCAAGCCCGTCGTCGACCCCAAGAAGGGCGTCATCAACGTCGTCAAGGGCACCGTCGACCGCACCAGCAACCAGGGCGGCTTCGAAGTCGTCCTGACCCGCAAGCTCTCCGAGGTCACCGAGGTCGTCTGGCCGATGCCCGCCCGCCTCCAGGAAGCCCAGAACAACGTCAACCGCGGTGAGCCCGCCAAGGCGCTCGACAACGCCGAAGCCGTCCTGAAGTTCTTCGAGCCCCTCAAGGACGTCCCCGGCTCCTGGTGGGTCAAGGCTTCGCTCATCAAGCTCGACGCCCTCGACCGCCTCGAGAACGACGCCGCCACCAACAGCTTCCTGGCGACCTTCGAGAAGGAGGAAGCCGCCAAGCAGCCGGAAGTCGCGACCCAGATCCAGCTCGCCAAGCTGATGCTCCGCGCCCGCAAAGGCGACCATGAGGCCGTGATCCGCGAGGCGACCGAACTCCTCGCCAAGGTCGACAGCTCTGAACTCCAGGCCCGCCTGCACCTGACGAAGGGCAACTCGCTCCTCGCCGCCAAGAAATACGAGGCCGCGATGACCACCTTCCTCCGCGTCCCGGTCTTCTTCGGCTCCGAGACCGAATTCATCCCCAAGGCCCTCCTGGGCGCCGCCCGCGCCTTCCGCGGCATGGACAGCCCGGCCCTGCGCGACCAGAAGCTCGAGGCCGTCTCCAACCGCTACCTTTACGACGTCATCGTCTCCTACCCCGTCTCCAAGGAGGCCGAGGAGGCCAAGAAGATGCTCCCCCCCGAGGAGCGCGCCAAGGCCGAGGCCGACCAGAAGAAGATCGCCGCCGGCGGTCCCCTCCCCGAAGGCGTGATGCTGGCCAAGCCCAAGCTCGCCGCCGAAGAGAAGGTCGAAGGCAACAAGTGAGTCCTTGCCCCTTTCCAAAACCTAACCTAGATACCAACCTACACCCCATCATCATGAAGATGAACCTACGTTCCGCCCTCCTCAGCACCGCCCTTCTGGGCCTGCTGACCGTCACCGCTTCGGCCCAGGAGGCACCCGCCGCCGTGCACCACAAGACCCTCGCCGACCTCTTCATCGAAGGCGGCTGGGTCATGTACCCGATCACCCTCTGCTCCGTCGCGATGATGTGGTTCATGGTCGACGGCTTCATCAAGACCAGCGCCGGCAAGATGTACCCGGCCGAGCACGTCACCCAGCTCCGCGAGCTCTTCAAGAAGGGCGACTACGTCGGCGCCTACAACTTCGCCAAGGCCGCCGGCTCTCCCGTCGCCGACGTCGTCCGCGCAGGCGTCGCCTTCACCCCGGATGGCAAGACCATGACCGAAGAAGCCATCCTCTCCGAGATCGTCCGCATCCAGGGTGAGCTCAAAGGCCGCTCCTCCTACCTCTCCGTGATCGGCGTCTGCACCCCGATGATCGGCCTCACCGGCACCGTGACGGGCATGATGAGCGCGTTCGAAACCCTCGGCACTTCCGGCGTGGGCGACCCCTCCAAGCTCTCCGGCGCGATCGGTGAAGTGCTCGTGGCGACCGCCTCCGGCCTCTTCATCGCGATCCCGGCGTTCATCGCCTACTACCTCCTCGCCAACCGCATCAACAAGGGCATCCACGACATCACCGAGATCGTGACCGGCCTGTTCCGCGCGTTCCCCTACGACGAAGTCGCGGGCCGCAAGGTCGGCGACGAAGAGATCTACGCCTCCAAGCCCGACTGGAGCGCTTCTTCGAACGTCCAGGGCTAAGGCCCGTCCACCCCTAAACCAGCAGCACGACCATGGCAGGCGGAGGCGGAGGCGGAGAAGGCGAACCGGAGTTTCAGGTCGCGCCGATGATCGACGTGCTCCTGGTGCTGCTCATCTTCTTCATGTCGATCACCTCCTCGCAGGTGCTCAAGGTCGACAAGAACATCTCGCTCCCGGTCGCCTCCAACGGCGTCAAGCGCGATGACAAGGCGGCGGCCGGCCTGATCAACATCTCCTGGGACAAGACCACCGGCCAGGCCAAGTACAAGCTGGACGACCGCGAACTCGACCCGAACGACAAGGACGGCATCGCCAAGGAACTCGCCGACCGCAAAGGTACCAATGAAAAGTACCGTCTGCTGGTCCGCGCCGACAAGGAGTGCCACGCCAAGTACGTCTCCAAGGCCCTCGAATGGGGCGCCGAGGCCGGCATCGACAACATCGCCTTCTCCGGCCTCAACCACGAGGAATAAGCCATGAAACAGAAAGAACAGGCCCCCGACGCCGCGCCGGGCTTCCAGATCGCGCCGATGATCGACGTGGTCTTCGTGATCATGCTCTTCTTCATGGTCATGGCCGGTGCCGTGAAGGTCGAGCACGAGCTCAAGACCACCCTCCCCGGCAACGCCGAGACCGCCAAGGAGACCGAACTTCCCGACGAGGTCACGATCGGCGTGAGCGAGACCGGCGAAGTCACCCTCAACGAAGACCCGGTCGGCGCCCCTGGCGACAAGCTCCTCGAAAACCTCTACAACCAGATGAAACTGATGGGCCAGGCCGCCGAACAGTCCAAGACCAAGCTGCTCATCACCGTCCAGGCCGAAGAGAACGCCCGCTACGAGCGCGTGATCAACGTCCTCGATATCCTGGCCAAGGCGAACATCACGAACGTGACGTTCGCGGTGTCCGACACGGAATAAGCCTTCCGTTCAGCCGACGAAGACCAGCCGCCGCAAGGCGGCTTTTTCGTACCCGGCTCAGCGGCCGAAGCCGGCCTCGGATTCAAGCACCTTGCGGACGGCCTCGAAGTCGTTGCCGATCTTGAGCGGAGCCGGCGCCGGCAGGTCGCCCGGGAAACGGGAGGCGTTGGCGTCGCCGAAGGCGTCCTGCAGGACGTCCGGGAACTTGGCGGGGTGCGCGGTGCCGAAGACGACGACTTCGTCGAGCTTGGCGCCGTCGCGGGCCAGCAGGTCCTCGGCGGCCTTCCAGCCGACGGCGGAGTGCGGACAAAGGACGTAGCCGCTGGCGTCGCGGACGCGGCGCATGGCGTCCAAGGTGGCGCGGTCGTCGACGGTGACGGCCTCGACCGAGGGACCACCCTCACGCCAGGCGAGCAGGCGGCTGAGGTTGTTCGGGTCGCCGATGTCCATGGCGTTGGAGGCCGTGGGCGTGGCGCGACGCGGACGATACTGTCCCGTGGCGAAGAGGTCCGGCAGGGGCGAATTGACGTTGGTCGCGGCGACGAGCGCGGCGACGTCCAGGCCCATGCGGCGGGCCAGCTGGACGGCACCGACGTTGCCGAGGTTGCCCGAAGGCACCACGACGCCCATCCGGCGACCCGGCGCCAGCAGACGCTTGGCGTGGAAGGCGAACGGCACCTGGGCGATCAGTCGCACCGGGTTGATGGAATTGGCGGTCAGCAGCGGGCGGCGGCGGCGCAGGGACTCGTCGGCGAGCGCGCGCTTCACCATGGCCTGACAGTCGTCGAACGTGCCGTCGACGGAGAGCGCCACCACGCCGGGACGGGCGCGGGCGATCTGCGATTCCTGCACGCCGCTGACGCCGATGCGCGGATAGAGGACCACGGCGCGGACGCCGGGGACGCCGGCGCAGGCTTCGGTCACGGCGGCGCCGGTGTCGCCGGAAGTCGCGGCGAGGACCGTCAGCTGCGGGTACTCGTCGCCGAGGACGCGCGCGGTGACGCGCACGAGGGTGCGGACGGCGAAGTCCTTGAAGGCCGCGGACGGGCCGTGGAAGAGCTCGAGGACGCCGATGCGTTCGGCCGGCGTGCCCTTGAGCTGCTCCGGGAACACGAGCGGCACCGGGAAGTTGAAGGCCTCCTGGCAGAGCTGACGCAGGACCGCAGGTCCGAGGACCTCGGCGAAATAGGGGGCCACGACCGCCTCGGCGAGGTCGGCGTACGACGCGTCGCGATGGCGCTCCACGAAGTCGGGCGCGACCTGCGGGATGTGCGTCGGCACCCAGAGGCCGCCCTTGGCGGGCATGGCCGAAAGCAGCACGTCACGCAGGGATCCGCGACAGGAGGCGTCGGCGGTGGAGACGAATTCCAACTTAGGACTCGGAGAGGACATGGACACCCTTGGGATTGATGCGCGAGACGTAAGGCGTGGCCTTGATCGGCACGGCCGAGAACACGGCGGCGACGGCGGCGGCGACCTTGCGGGCGGTCTCTTCGCCTTCGCAGAGCGCGAACACGCTGGGACCGGCGCCGGAGATCGAGAAGCCCAGCGCCCCGGCGCCCATGGCGGCGGCCTTGGCGCGGTAGAACTCAGGGATCAGACGGTGGCGGTGCGGCTCGGCGATGAGGTCGTGCAGCGAGCGGCCGATGAGCGCGTAGTCGCTCTTGAAGAAGCCGCACAGGAGTCCGCCGAGGTTGCCGCTCTGCTGCGTGGAGGTCTCGAGCTGGATCTGGCGCGGCATGATCTCGCGGGCGACCTTGGTGAGCACGACGATGTCCGGATGCACGACGGCGGCCCAGAGACGATCCGGGATGGGCACGTCCATGACGTCGAGTTCGGCGTTGGAACGGATGAGCGTGATGCCGCCGAGGAGGCACGGGCCGACGTTGTCGGCATGCCAGGCGCCGTCGGCCGCGGCTTCGCCGGCGACCACGAAAGGCAGGAGCTGACGACGGGTCAGCGGCTCGCCGAGGAGACGGTTGACCACGAAGGCGCCACCGACCGCGCTCGCGGCGCTGGAGCCGAGGCCGCTGCCGAAGGGCATCTTCTTGTGGATCTCCATCTCGATGCCGAAGTCGCTCTTGCCGAGGTGGCGGAGGAGGGCGTGGGCGGAGACGCCGGCGGTGTTCTTCTTCGAATCGAGGGGCAGACGGCCGTCGTCACCGGTGATCTTGGTGATGCGCAGGCCGGGGGTCGGCGAGAGGCGGGCGACGATCTCGTCGCCGGGGGCGTCGATACAGAAGCCAAGCACGTCGAAACCGCAGGCCACGTTGGCCACGGTGGCAGGCGAAAAGATACGGACTTCTTTGAGCGGCTGAGCGGACATATGACCCCCGTCAACAGGGGTGGGCAGACCTTTCGGGTTGCCTCCCCATCGGTCAACGGTGAACATGACCGTTACCAGTCCTTTGATGTCCAACCGCATCCACCAGAACGGTTTTGTGACCGTGGCGGCCGCCTCGCCGGCCCTCCGTCTGGGGGACCCTGCGGCCAACGCCACCCTGATCATCCAGGCCCTGGAAAAAGCCGCCCAAGAGGGGGTGGAAATCGTCGTCCTGCCCGAACTTTGCCTGACCGGGTACAGCTGCGGCGACCTCTTCGGCCAGCGCACCCTCCTGAACGGCGCCCTGAAGGCCCTAGGGCAGGTCTGCGAGGCCACCGCGAAGCTCGGCCTCACCGCCCTCGTCGGAGCCCCCCTGGAGGTCAACGGACGCCTCTTCAACGTCGCCGTGGCGCTCTCCCGGGGCAAGGTCCTCGGGGTCGTCCCCAAGACCCACCTCCCCAACACGGGGGAGTTCTACGAACAGCGCTGGTTCGCCTCCGCACGGGTCGCCCCGGTCGCCGAGGTCGAACTCCTCGGCCAGAAGGTCCCCTTCGGCACCGACCTGCTCTTCCAGGCGACCGACATGCCGGACTGCGTGCTCGGCATCGAGATCTGCGAAGACCTCTGGGCCGTCGAGCCCCCGAGCGGCCCGCAGGCCCTCGCCGGAGCCACCCTGCTCTGCAACCTTTCCGCCAGCGACGAACTCCTCACCAAGGCCGCGTATCGCCGCGACCTCGTGAAGGCCCAGTCCGCCCGCTGCCTGGCGGCTTACGTCTACGCCGCCGCCGGCGCGGGCGAATCGAGCACCGACATCGTCTACAGCGGCCACGGGCTCATCGCCGAGAACGGCGTCGTGCTCGGCGAATCGGAGCGCTTCCGCTTCGACCTCGCGCTCATCGTCTCGCAGATCGACCTCGACCGCCTGGCCGCCGAACGCCGCCGCAACAGCACCTTCTTCGGCGCGCCCGTCGCGGCGCGTCCGCGCATGGTCGGCTTCACCCTCGGCGTCCCGACCGGCCAGACGCCGAAACTGCGCCGCCGCTTCAGCCAGCATCCGTTCGTCCCGTCCGACCCGCACCGCCGCGACGAGAACTGCCAGGAGATCTTCGCGATCCAGTCGACGGGCCTCGCCCGCCGCCTCCGCCACACGGGCCTCAAGCACGTGGTCATCGGCGTCTCGGGCGGCCTCGACTCCACCCTCGCCCTGCTCGTCACCCTCGAGGCCTTCAACCGCCTCGGCCTCGACCGCAAGGGCATCATCGGCCTCACCCTGCCAGGCCCCGGCACCTCGGCCCGCACCCGCGTCAACGCGATGCGCCTGATGGAGACCCTCGGCATCACCGCCCGCGAGGTCCCCATCAACGGCGCCGTCGAGCAGCACCTGCGCGACATCCATCATCCGGCCGGCAAGCACGACGTCACCTTCGAGAACGCCCAGGCCCGCGAACGCACGCAGATCCTGATGGACGTCGCCAACCAGAGCCACGGTTTCGTCGTCGGCACGGGCGACCTCTCCGAAGCCGCGCTCGGCTGGTGCACGTTCAACGCCGACCACATGTCGATGTACCACGTGAACATCGGCGTGCCGAAGACCTTGGTGAAGCACCTCGTCGGCTGGGCCGCCCACGCCCGCCACGTCGGCACCGAACGCGCCATCCTCGAGGACATCGTCGCGACCCCGGTCAGCCCCGAGCTCCTGCCGCCCGGCGCCGACGGCGAGATCGCCCAGCAGACCGAGATGCTGGTCGGCCCGTACGAGCTCCACGACTTCTTCCTGTATCACGTCATCCGCAACGGCTTCCGCCCCTCCAAGGTCCTCTGGATCGCCGAGCACGCGTTCGCCGGGAAATATGACCAGACGGAGATCCGCCACTGGCTCCGCTCGTTCCTGAGCCGCTTCTTCAGCCAGCAGTTCAAGCGTTCCGTGATGCCCGACGGCCCCAAGGTCGGTTCGCTGGCCCTGTCCCCCCGCGGCGACTGGCGCATGCCTTCCGACGCCGAGGCGACGGCGTGGCTTGCCGAACTGGGCTAACCCTGCTTGATGGGAGGCGTGAGCCTTCCCGCCCAGACGCATCCCGCCGCCACCCAGGCCCTCCTGGCGAAGCTCGGCGCGGAGGTCGTGCGGACGGACGAGGCGGCGTGCTTCGCCGCGTCGTTCGACAACATGCGTCTGTCCTTCATGCCCGAGGCGGTCATCCGCCCGGCGACGGAGGACGACATCGGCGTCACGCTGAAGCTCGCCAACGCCCATCGCGTCCCGGTCACGGTCCGCGGCCGCGGCACCGGCACGACCGGCGCCTGCGCGCCGATCAAGGGCGGCTGGGTCATCCACCTCGACCACTGGGACCAGATCGAGATCGATCCGGTCTCCGCGATGGCGACGGTCCAGCCCGGCGCGATCACGGCCCACATCAACGACCGCGCCGCGCCGTACGGCCTGTTCTTCCCGCCCGACCCGTCGTCGGTGAAGCACTGCAGCATCGGCGGCAACATCGCCACCAACGCCGGCGGCCTGCGGGCCGCGAAATACGGCGTCGTCCGCGACCACGTCTACGCCCTCGAGGGCTTCCTACCCACCGGCGAGAAGGTCCGCTGGGGCGCGCCGCTCCGCAAGTTCGTCAGCGGCCTCAACCTGCGCGACCTCTGGATCGGCTCCGAAGGCACGCTCGGCGTGATCACGAAGGCGACGATCAAGCTGTCCGCCCTGCCCGCCGCCCGCCGCACCTTCCTGCTGGCTTTCAAGACCGACGAGGCCGCCCTCGAGGCCGCCGTCGATCTGCTGTCCCTCCGCGTCAACCCGTCGGTGCTCGAGTTCCTCGACGTCCAGACGGTCGCCGCCACGGAGAAACGCCGCGGCAAGCGCGTGTTCACCGACGCCGAACTGTCCGGCTCATCCGAGACCCATGCGGCCTTGCTGGTCGAGATCGACGGACATCCCGCCGCGCTCGCCGAAGACGCCGCCAAGGTCGTCGCCTGGGCCAGGCGCCACGCGGTCGCCTTCCGCGCCCCCGAAGCCGAGGCGGAAGCCGAAGCGCTCTGGGAACTGCGCCGCACCTGCTCGCAGGCGATGTTCGCCCTCGGCGACGCGAAGCTCAACGAAGACGTGGTGGTGCCGATCCGCAGCTACGTCGCCCTGCTCCGCTTCACCCGCGAGGTCCGCAACCGCATCGGCCTGGCGACCCCGACCTTCGGCCACGCGGCCGACGGCAACTTCCACGTGCACATCATGTACGACCGGTTCAACCCGGAGCACTGCCGCAAGGCCGAACAGGCCATCCGCGAGGTGATGGAGAAAGTCGTCGAACTCGGCGGCGCGATCACGGGCGAGCACGGCATCGGCCTCGCGAAGTCGCCGTTCCTCTCGCTGCAGCACACGCCGGACGAAATCGACGCGATGCTCGCCATCAAGAAGGCCCTGGACCCGAACGGCATCCTCGCCCCCGGCCAAATCTTCGAGCCTTTCAACGTCTGGGAACATCGCCCGATCAAGGTGACGCTGCCCTGGGACAAACACTGAACCATGCCTCGCACCGTCGCCGTCTTCGATTGGGACGGAGTCGTCATCGACTCCTCCGTCGCCCATGAACGCTCCTGGGAGGCCTTGGCCAAGGAAGAGAACCTCCCCCTGCCCTCCGATCACTTCAAGCGCGGCTTCGGTAAGCGTAATGAGCTGATCATCCCGGACATCCTCAACTGGACGCGTGACCCCGCCGAGGTGAAGCGCCTGTCCCACCGCAAGGAGGCCCTTTACCGAGACATCGCCCGCACCGGGCACGTCCGCCTGCTCCCCGGCGTCCGCGAGCTCTGCGGCGCCCTCAAGGACCTCGACATCCCCTGCGTCATCGGCACCTCGACGCACAAGGAGAACCTCGCGCTGTCGTTCGAGCTCTTCGGCATCGGCCATTTCTTCGCCGGCGCGGTCGCCAGCGAGGACGTCACCAAGGGCAAGCCCGACCCCGAAGTCTTCCTGAAGGCCTGCGCCCTCGGCGGCGGCGACCCGGCTACCTCTTTCGTCTTCGAGGATTCCTTCTCGGGCCTCCAAGCCGGCCTGTCCGGCGGCTTCATCACGATCGCCCTCGCGACGACCAACACCCGCGAGCAGCTGGCGCCCGTCGGCGCCCACCGCATCGTGAAGGATCTCTCCGAAGTCGACCCGCAGTGGCTCGCCCGCGGGCGTCTGGGCTGAGATGGAATTCCGCCTCAAATCCGACTAC
>JBEDDU010000140.1:0-5815 GCA_041176065.1 Verrucomicrobiota bacterium
GCCCTAGCCCTGGCCCAAGCCCTGGCTCTTTGGATCGGCAGTTCCTGCCGATAATCGCCTAGCCGATGCCTAGGAACAAACTCGACTCAGACGGCATCTCCTTATGCTTCGTCTCTACCCCAAGTCCATCTATGTCCCAACTACATCGTCGTACGTTCATCAAGAACTCTGCCCTGGCCGCCGCCGTGGCCGGAATCAGCGCCCAGACCTACGCCCAGTCCGCTGGCGCCAACGGTGACCTCCGCGTCGCCGTCGTCGGCTTCCGCAGCCGTGGCAACGAGCACATCAAGGAGCTCAAGAAGATCAAGGGCGTCCGCATCGTCGCCCTCTGCGACGTCGACTCCAAGGTCGTCGAGAAGGGCCTGAAGGCCAACCCCGGCGCCAAGGGTTACACCGACATGCGAAAGATGCTCGAAGACAAGGACATCGACGCCGTCTCCATCGCCTCCCCGAACCACCAGCACGCCATCCAGGGCATCTGGACGCTGCAGGCCGGCAAGCACCTCTACGTCGAGAAGCCCCTCTCGCATAACATCTTCGAAGGCCAGCAGCTCGTCGCCGCCTCGAATCACTTCTCCAAGCTCGTCGTCCAGGCCGGCACCCAGAGCCGATCCGGCGTCGGCATCCGCGCCGCCATCAAGGACGTGCACGGCGGCAAGTACGGCAAGGTGAAGGTCGCCCGCGCGATCTGCTACAAGCGCCGCAAGTCCATCGGCCCGGCCAAGAAGAACGCCATCCCGTCCGAGATCGACTACGACCTCTGGCACGGCCCGGCCGACATCCAGGAATCCATCCGCGGCAACGAGTCGGACAAGGTCCAGCACGCCTCCAACCAGGGCCCGGTGCACTATGATTGGCACTGGTTCTGGAACTACGGCGGCGGCGACCTCTGCAACCAGGCGATCCATGAGATCGACATCGCCCGCTGGTTCCTGAACACCCACGAGGTGTCCCCGGAAGTCGTGTCCGTCGGCGGCCGCTTCGGCTACGTCGACTGCGCCGAGACCCCGAACACCTTCATCTCGATCCACAACTACGCCGCCGCCCCGCTCATCACCGAAGTCTACGGCCTGACCTCCGACGGCAAGATCGACGGCCCGATGAACCGCTTCGGCAAGTTCAAGGAAAACAACCCGAACGAGAAGTCGGCCAAGTCCCCCGACATCGGCATCGTCGTCGAGTGCGAGAACGCCACCATCGTCGTCCCGGACTACAACTCCGCCCAGGCCTACGACCTCTCCGGCAAGCTCATCAAGTCCTACGGCAAGGTCGTCGACCAGGTCGACCTCACCGGCGGCGCCTCCGGCCACCACGCCAACTGGGTCGCCGGCATCCGCAAGGGTTCCTCCGCCGACATCAACTCCCCCGTCCGGGAATGCCACCTGTCGACCGCCCTCGTCCACTCCGCCAACATCTCCTTCCGCCTCGGCGCGAAGAAGACCGCCGGCGAGATCAAGGACGCGCTCAAGGCCAGCTCCGGCCTCGCCGAAGCCTTCGGCCGCATGGCCGAGCACCTCGGCCGTAACGGCGTGAACCTCGACGAGACCAAGGCCGTCCTCGGCGCCCCGCTCACGCAGGACACCAAGACCGAGCTCTTCACCGGCGCCAACGCCGACGCCGCCAACCGCGACCTCGTCGCGAAGCGCGCCGGCCGCAAGGGCTTCGAGATCCCCACGACGTTCTAAGCTCCTCCGACGAAGCGGAGCGGTCGCCAGGCCGCTCCGCTTTTTCATCTCTAGACCAAATCACACCCAACATGAAAAAGACCCCGCTCCTCCTGGGACTCTCGGCCGCCGCCCTCCTGATCGTCGGTTGCGCCAACGACGCCCAGCCCAACGCCCCCAAGGCCGCCGCCGGCGCGCCGAAGGCCAACCCGAACAAAGTCGAGATCTTCAACGGCAAGGACCTCACGGGCTTCAAGAAGCTCGGCGGTGACGCCACCTACGCCGTCAGCGCGCAGGGCACCCTCGTCGGCACCTCGACCCTCAACACGCCGAACACCTTCCTCGCCACCGAGAAGGACTACGCGAACTTCGTGCTCGAATATGAATTCAAGAACGACCCGCGCCTGAACTCGGGCGTGCAGTTCCGCAGCCACTCCGAAGCCAAGGAAGTCGCCTACAAGGGCGGCGACGGCAAGCCCGCCAAGGTGCCCGCCGGCCGCGTCCACGGCTACCAGGCCGAGATCGACACCGATCCGAAGAACGTGAAGAAGCCCGACACCGAGGCCCGCATGTGGTCCGCCGGTCTCTACGAAGAAGGCCGTCGCGGCTGGATCTTCCCCGGCTTCGGCGGCGGCGACGCCCTCGCCTTCTCCAAGCAGGGTCGCGAGATCACCAAGGTCGGCGAATGGAACCGCGTGAAGATCGAGGCCAACGGCCCCCGCATCCGCACCTGGCTCAACGGCGTGCAGCGCGTCGACGTCCGTGACGACGGCTACAAGTCCGGCTTCATCGCCTTCCAGGTCCACGGCATCGGCAAGGACGCCGCTAAGGCCGGCACCACCGTCGAGTGGCGCAACATCTCGCTGACGAAGATCCCTGACAACAGCCTGACCGAGTCCGAGAAGGCCGACGGCTGGAAGCTCCTCTTCGACGGCCGCTCCAGCAAGGGCTGGCGCTCCGCCAAGGGCCCGGACTTCCCGAAGGCCGGTTGGTCCGTCGAGAAGGGCACCCTCCGCACCGCCAAGGGTGACGGCAAGGAATCAGCCAACGCCGGCGACATCATCACGATCGAGCGCTTCAAGGAGTTCGAAGTGTCCGTCGACTTCCGCCTGACCAAGGGCGCGAACAGCGGCCTGAAGTACTTCGTGCAGCCTGACCTCAACCAGGGCGCCGGCTCGGCCTTCGGCCTGGAGTTCCAGATGCTCGACGACGCCGTCCACCCGGACGCCAAGCTCGGTCGCGACGGCAACCGCACGGTTTCCTCGCTCTACGACCTGAAGACGGCCTCGAAGGACAAGCGCGCCAACCGCATCGGCGAGTTCAACAACGCCTACGTGATCGCGAAGGGCACCAAGGTCGAGCACTGGCTCAACGGCCGCCTCGTGGTCTCCTATGACCGCGGCACCCAGGAGTTCCGCGACCTGGTCGCGAAGTCCAAGTACGCCGATCCTAAGTACGGCAAGAACTTCGGCGAATGGGCCGACGGCCACATCCTGCTGCAGGAACACGGCGACGAAGTCTGGTTCCGCAACGTGAAGATCCGCGACCTCGCCCCGAAGCCGGCCGCCAAGCCCGCCGCCAAGGGTGGCAAGAAGGCCCCGGCCAAGAAGTAAGCCAGCCTGGCATCTCCTGCGAAGGCCGGACGACGCCAGTCGCCCGGCCTTTTCTTTGTCCGGACGGCTGAGGCATTGCATGCGTCCCGCCGCCGGCCTAAAACCTGCTTACCCCCGAGCCATGCGCCCCACCCTGCTCCTCGCCGCCCTCTGCGCGACCTTCATCGGTCACGCCACCGCTCTCGCCAAAGAAATGGGCAAGCCCAACATCCTCTTCGTCATCGCCGACGACTGGGGCAACGGCCACGCCGGCGCTTACGGATGCTCCTGGGTGAAGACCCCGAACTTCGACCGCATGGCCAAGGAAGGCCTGCTCTTCCTCAACGCCTACACGCCGACGGGCAAGTGCGCGCCGTCCCGCTCGGCGATCATGACCGGACGTCACCCGTGGCTCCTCGGCGCCGCGGCCAACCACACGCCCAGCTTCCCGCCGGAGATCGGCATCCTGCCCGAGGCGCTCGCCAAGGCGGGCTACTTCTATGCTTCGACGGGCAAGGTCTGGGGACCCGGTGAATCGCGTAAAGCCGACGGCTCGCCCCGGCCGATGACGGGCAAGGTCTACCAGAAGCGTCGCCTCCAGCCTCCGGCGAAGGCGATTGCGCCGAATGACTACGCGGCCAACTTCGCCGACTTCCTTCAGGACAGACCCAAGGGCCAGCCCTGGTTCTTCTGGCTGGGCTTCCAGGAACCGCATCGCGCCTACGAAGAAGGCAGCCACACGCGTTTCGGGAAAAAGCCCGGCGACGTGGACCGCGTACCTAATTATTGGCCCGACAACGCGACGGTCCGCGGCGACATGCTCGACTACGCGGTGGAGGTCGAACACCTCGACGCCCAGCTGGGCAAGGTGCTCGCGCAGCTGGAAGCCCTCGGCGAACTCGACCGTACGCTGATCATCGTGACGTCCGACAACGGCATGCCCTTCCCTCGCGTCAAGGGCTCCACCTACGAGAACGCCAACCACCTGCCCTTCGCCGTCCGCTGGCCCGTCGGCATCCCGGAGTCGAGCCGCGGCCGCAAGGTCACGGAGTTCGTCAGCTTCGCCGACCTCGCACCCACCTTCCTCGAGGCCGCCAAGCTACCTTGGGAAAAGTCCGGCCTGCTCCCGACGTCAGGCCGCAGCCTCTTCGACATTTTCCTCTCCGATGGCACGACACCCGTCGCCGGCCGCGACTCCACCCTGATCGGCCGCGAGCGCAACGACCTCGGCCGCCCCGGCGACGTCGGCTATCCGACCCGCGGCATCGTGAAGGACGGCCTGATCTACCTGGAGAATGCCGAGCCGTCGCGCTGGCCCGCCTGTAATCCGGAGACGGGCTACCTCGACACCGACGCCAGCCCGACGAAATCGTTCATCCTCCAGGCGCGACGCGACAAAGGCTCGGACCCCTTCTGGGAACTCTGCTTCGGGATGCGCCCCGGGCGCGAGCTCTACGACCTCAGGACCGACCCGGACTGCGTGCGCAATCTCGCCGCCACGCGTCAAGCCGACGCCGAGAAACTCCGGACCCAGATGTGGGCCGAACTGAAGCGCCAAGGTGACCTCCGCGCCCTTGGCCGCGGAGCCGAGTATGAAGCCCATCCTCACCCCGACGTTCAGCGCCGCGGTTTCTACGAACGTTACATGAAGGGCGAACCCATCAACGCCGGCTGGGTCGACAAGACCGACTTCGAGAAAGCCCCCCTGAAGAAATAATCCGATGCGCCTCGCCTCCTTGCTGCTGAGCCTGTTCGTCGCGTCGGCCAGCGCCGCCGACGCCGAACGCCCGAACATCCTCTTCTTCTTCGCCGACGACTGGGGCCGCTTCGCCCGCATCTACGCCGAACACGGCGGAGCGTCCGGAGCCAACGGACTGGTGAAAACACCTAATCTCGATCGACTGGCGAAGTCGGGCGTGCTCTTCCGTAACGCCCACGTCAACGCGCCCTCCTGCACGCCCTGCCGCAGCTCGTTGCTCTCCGGCCAACATTTCTGGCGAACCGGGCGTGGCGCCATCCTGCAAGGCGCGGTCTGGGACGAGACCATCCCCACCTACCCGCTGCTGCTCCGCGACGCCGGCTACCACCTCGGCAAGTCCTACAAGGTCTGGAGTCCGGGCTCTCCGGCCGACGCGCCCTATGGCGGACAGAAACATGCTTACGAAAAAGCCGGACGGGCGTTCAACAACTTCTCCGAAAACGCCACCGAGCTCGTGGAAAAAGGCGCCACCGTCGAGGCGGCCCGCAACCAACTACTCACGGAAGTCCGCGGCAATTTCCAGGCGATGCTCGCCGCCAAGCCCGCCGGTCAGCCCTTCGCCTACTGGTTCGGGCCGACCAACACCCACCGGGCCTGGGTCCGCGGCAGCGGCAAGAAACTGTGGGATATCGAGCCGGACGCGCTCAAAGGCAAGCTGCCCGCCTTCCTTCCGGACGTCCCGGTCGTGCGCGAAGACCTGGCGGACTACCTCGGCGAAGTCCAAGCCCTCGATGCCGCCATGGGCGTGCTGCTGGCTGAGCTCGAAAAGGCCGGTGAACTCTCCCGGACGCTGATCGCCG
>JBEDDU010000141.1:0-7802 GCA_041176065.1 Verrucomicrobiota bacterium
ACTTGGCAGCGGCGGCGAGCATGGCCGGCCGACGAGTCCAAGCTCGGCGAAGGCGAGCACTACCGCCTCCCGCACACCGTCATCGCGGCGCTCCAGCGCCTCGGCAACGCCAAGGCCTGCCTCGCCGCGCTCGCCGACCCCGCCCAGCGCTTCGTCGCCTTCCGCGCGCTGCAGGGCATCCATTCCGACGAAGCCGTCGACGGCCTCCTCGCGCTCAGCCTGAGCGGCGACGAAGCCGTCCGTTTCGGCGCCGTCTCGGCGCTCGCCCGCCTCTACCACGTCGAGAAGCCGTGGAACTACAAGGACTGGTGGAGCACCCGCCCCGACGACCGTGGTCCGTATTTCGAACCTGTCGCCTGGTCCGCCACCCCGCGCATCCACAAGGGCATCGAAGCCGCCTACGCCAAGCTGCCGGGCAACCTGCGCATGGCCTCGTTGGAGATCCTCTCCAAGAACCGCATCGCCATCACCGACCTGAAGCTCGAAGGCCTCGACCCGCTCCGCCTCGCGATGGCCACGCAGACCCTGCGTCCGGCCGACCAGGCCCTCCTCGTCGACGCCGCCCTCCAGGCTGCGCGCAAGTGGGATGAGCGCATCGACTGCTACAAGGCCCTTCTCCGGGTCGAAGGCGACGCCGGCCTCGAAGCCCGCGTGAAGGTCCTCGCCGGCTGGTCCAAGGACGCCAAGGCCCCGGCCTCCGCGACGCAGGCGATCAACGACTTCATCTACGAAGCCGAACGCGGCAACCAGGTGAACAAGCTCCGTTCGATGGCCAACAAGGCCGAAGACGCCGCCTCCACGATCCTCTGGAAGGCCCTGCTCAACGTGCTCAGCAGCCCGCTCACCAAGGAGCAGCACAAGAAGGCCGTCCGCGGTCACGTGGACAAGAATCCGCGCGACATCGGGTTCTTCCACGCCATCACCGACCTCGGCCTGACCGGCTTCGACAAGCAGCTGCAGGAGGGCATGAAGGGCGACAACGTCATCCAGATCAAGGCCGCCCAGGCCGCGCTCGCCGCGGGCAAGCTCGCCGCCGCCAGCAAGGGCAAGAAGATCGCCCAGCTCGACGCCAAGGTCGTCGCGACCGCAGCCCTCAAGGGCCGCGGCAACGTGAAGACCGGCCAGCGCCTGTTCACGCAGCAGGGTTGCGTGGCCTGTCACGCCGTCGACCTCGCCGCCGAGCAGAAGGGTCCGTATCTCGGCGCCGCGGGCGCCAAGTTCCCGCGCGAGTACCTGATCGATTCGATCCTCGAGCCGAACAAGGTCGTCGCCCAGGGCTTCCAGACGGTGGTCTTCCAGATGAAGGACGATTCCGAGCAGATGGGCTTCGTCACCGGCGAGGCCGACGGCGTCGTCACGCTGCGCAACATCGCCGGCCAGGTCTTCAAGATCAAGCGCGCCGACGTCCGTAACGAGCGCCACCTGCCTCAGTCGATGATGCCGGCCGGCCTCGCCGCCGGCCTCACCGTCGAGGAGTTCACCTCCCTCATCGAGTACATGGTCACCCTCAAGTCGATCGGGGGCTGAGCTAGGGCCAGGGCCAGGGCTAGGGCTCGGGCCAGGTAGAATGAGAGGGCGCCAGCGGGCGCCCTTTTTGTTTTCACCGTCCAACCGCTAACCACCTGCCATGGGTAGGGTCGGGACCGCGTCACGACATAGCTGTCTCTCGGGATCGGCCGCCGGATGGTGGCCGAGGGTAGGGGCGTGGCTACGCCGCGCCCTCCGCCAACGAGTGCACGATAAATCGTGTCCCTACTTCGCGTTCGCCAAGCGGCGAACGCCCTAGGTCGGCACGCAGTGCCGACCCTACCTCGAGACGCGGCTGACCGGGGCGGTCAGCCCTACTTTGATACAATCTCGGAGGGAAACCGGAGACCGGATGGGATGCTGCGGTCGTGTAATCATTCTCAGGTCCCAGGTCTCGGCCGTCGGGTACAGGTTCCGGGCCTGATTCCCGCACCCGTACCCGCGCCCGTACCTGAACCCGTAGCCGAGACCTGAGACCCGAAGTTATGCCCCCGGCTAATCATCCGGTTTCCGGTCTCCCTCATGCGTGTTGCCTAACCGCTAACCGCCAACCGCTTCCACCTTCAGAGGGCGCTGAAAGCGCCCTCTATGACGCATCTTCCTATCCGGATACTTGGATGCTCGCTTGCCTTCCTGCCGGCCCCTCGTTTGTTTCCGAAGTCCCATGGCAAGCCAAGCTTCCTATACCTTCTCCTCCGAATCCGTCGGGGAGGGACACCCCGACAAGGTCGCCGACAGCATCTCTGACTCGGTCCTCGACGCCTGCTTCGCGCAGGATCGCTTCTCCCGCGTCGCCTGCGAGACCTTGGTCAAGAGCGACCACGTCGTCATCGCCGGCGAACTCACCACCAAGGCCAAGGTCAACTTCGAGGAAGTCGTCCGCGCCGCGATCCGCGAGATCGGCTACGTGAACGACGACGACGTCTTCCACGCCGACAAGGTCTTCATCACCAACCTGCTCACCAAGCAGTCTCCCGACATCGCCCAGGGCGTCGACGAGCGCAAGGCCGAGGGCAAGAAGCACGCCAAGATGGGCGCCGGCGACCAGGGCATCATGTTCGGCTACGCCTCCACCGAGACCCCGGAGCTCATGCCCGCCCCGGTGATGCTCGCCCACCGCCTCAACCGCGAACTATCCCGCCTGCGCAAGTCCGGCGCCAAGGGCACCGAATGGCTCCGCCCCGACTGCAAGTCCCAGGTCGCCGTCCGCTACGTCGACGGCCGGCCGGTCGCCGTCGAGAACGTGGTCATCTCCACCCAGCACACCGACGACGTCTCCCATCGCCAGATCGAGAAGTTCTGCATCGAGCAGGTCATCCGCAAGGTCCTCCCGAAGGAACTCGTCGGCAAGGGCACCGAATACCTGATCAACCCCACCGGCCGTTTCGTGGTCGGAGGACCTCAGGGCGACTGCGGCCTCACCGGCCGTAAGATCATCGTCGACTCGTACGGAGGCATGGGCCGCCACGGCGGCGGCGCGTTCTCCGGCAAGGATCCGACCAAGGTCGACCGATCCGCGGCTTACATGGCCCGCTGGGTCGCCAAGCACATCGTCGCGTCCGGCGCCGCCGAACGTTGCGAGCTGCAGGTCGCCTACGCCATCGGCCACCCCGAGCCGACCAGCATCCATCTCGACACCTTCGGCACCGGCGAGGTCCCCGATGCCCAGATCCTCGCGGCCGTGAAGAAGACCTTCCTCTTCAATCCCGCCGAGATCATCCGTCAGCTCGACCTCCGTCGCCCGATCTACCGCGCGTCCACCCACTACGGCCACTTCGGCAAGAAGGGCCTGCCCTGGGAGGTCACCTCCAAGATGCCGGCCTTCCTCAAGGCTCTGAACCAGTAACCTGATCGTTTTTCCAACCGCTAACCGCTTACCGCTCACACCTTCCTCTTATGGCCACCGCCCTATCTGCTAAAAAATTCACCGACTTCAAGGTCGCGGACCTCGGCCTCGCCGAATGGGGCCGCAAGGAGCTCCAGGTCGCCGAGCACGAGATGCCCGGCCTCATGGCCCTGCGCAAGAAGTACGGCAAGAAGAAGCCTCTCAAGGGCGTGCGCATCGCCGGCTCGCTGCACATGACGATCCAGACGGCGGTCCTCATCGAGACGCTCGCCGAACTCGGCGCCGACGTCCGCTGGGCCTCCTGCAACATCTTCTCCACGCAGGACCACGCCGCCGCGGCGATCGCCAAGGCCGGCATCCCGGTCTTCGCCTGGAAGGGCGAGACCCTCGTCGAATACTGGGAGTGCACCATGAAGGCGCTCACCTGGCCCAACGGCGACGGACCTGAGCTGATCGTCGACGACGGCGGCGACGCCACGCTCCTCATCCACAAGGGCTACGAGCTCGAGAACGGTTCCAAGTGGGCCTGGTCTCCTTCGGAATCCGAGGAAGAGCAGATCATCAAGAACCTGCTCAAGAAGGTCGCCAAGGAGAAGCCCGGCCACTGGCATAAGGTCGTGAAGAGCTGGAAGGGCGTCTCGGAAGAGACCACCACCGGCGTGAAGCGCCTCTACCGCATGCTCGAGGAAGGCTCCCTCCTCGTCCCGACCGTCAACGTCAACGACACCGCCACGAAGTCGAAGTTCGACAACCTCTACGGCTGCCGCGAATCGCTCGTCGACGGCATCAAGCGCGCGACCGACGTCATGGTCGCCGGCAAGGTCGCCCTCGTCATCGGCTATGGCGACGTCGGCAAGGGTTCGGCCCAGTCCCTCCGCGGCCTCGGCGCCACGGTCCAGATCGCCGAGATCGATCCGATCTGCGCGCTCCAGGCCGCGATGGAAGGCTACCGTGTCGTGACCGTCGAGGACACCCTCGGCAAGGCCGACATCTACGTCACCGCGACCGGCAACAAGGACATCATCACCCTCGAGCACATGCTCAAGATGAAGGACCAGGCGATCGTCTGTAACATCGGCCACTTCGACAACGAGATCCAGGTCACCCGTCTCAACGCCCACAAGGGCGCGAAGAAGGACACCATCAAGCCGCAGGTCGACCGCTATACGTTCAAGGACGGACGCCAGCTCTACATGCTCGCCGAAGGCCGCCTCGTGAACCTCGGCTGCGCCACCGGCCACCCGAGCTACGTGATGTCGACCTCGTTCACCAACCAGGTCCTCGCCCAGATCCACCTCTGGGAGACCCGCGCCACCGCCAAGCCCGGCGTGGTCGTCCTGCCGAAGCACCTCGACGAAGAAGTCGCCCGCCTCCACCTCGGTAAGCTCGGCGCCAAGCTGACGATCCTCTCCAAGGACCAGGCGGCCTACATCGGCGTGGCCCAATGCGGCCCGTTCAAGCCGGATAACTATCGTTACTGACGCGGGCGGAGCCCGCGAGGGCTAGGGCCAGGGCTAGAGCTCGGGCCAGATAAAATAAGAGGGCGCCTGCGGGCGCCCTTTTTGTTTTCCATTCCCAACCGCTAACCGCTTACCGCCAATACCTGTCATGGGTTAGCTCGGGGCCGCGTCACGACATGGTCATGTCGGGCAGGGCGGCGGGCGCCCACGCCGACCCCTTGGCTCTGCCGGCTTGCTCCGCCGCTCAGGTCATCCATGTTGGTGTCACCCCGCTTCCCCATGAGCCTTCACGAGACCCGGCAGAAACTCCGCGACGAACTGGAGGCGCCGGCGTCGTTACGCGCCTTCGGCACCGGTTGGATCAGCGGCGTCGCTGGTCTTGCGCTCGGCTTGGTCGGACTTGCCTTGGTGGTCTCGATGCGGGCGCCCGGCCAGTTCGCGATGCCGGAGCTGACGGCGTTGCATGCCAATCCTTGGTTCAAGCTGGGCGTCCTCGTCGTCCTGCTGCTGGGCTTCACCGCCTCCGTCCTGAGCCTTGCGCTGCGCCCGTCGAAGCTGCTGGGCACGCTCGGCGCCGCCGCCGCCTTGCTCGCGACCCTCTTGGGCGGAACGAACTCGACCTCGCTGACGCCCGATCCGACGCCGCTCTTCCTGGGTCTCGACTGGTTCGCGCTCAACGTCCTCTTCACCGGCATCATCTTCATCCCCCTGGAACGCCTCAGCCCCCTGCGCGCGGAGCAACCGCTCTTCCGCGACGAATGGCGCGAGGACATCTTCTACTATCTGGTCAGCAGCTTCATGGTGCAGGTGCTGGCCTTCGTCAGCTTCGCTCCGGCGAAGTGGGTGGCGGCGGCCGCTGCCTTGTCGTCGGTCCAGCAGTGGGTGGCCGGCCTGCCGTTCGTGGTGCAGCTGGTCGCGATCATGTTCCTGACCGACCTCGTCCAATACTGGGTGCACCGTGCCTTCCATCGCGTGCCCTGGCTTTGGAACTTCCATGCCGTGCATCATTCCGCGCAGAGCATGGACTGGATGGCGGGCGCCCGCATGCACTTCCTGGAGATCCTGATCCTGCGCTCGCTGACCGTGATCCCGATGTTCGCCCTCGGGTTCTCGCCGACGGCGGTGAACGCCTACATCCTCCTTGTTTACCTATACTCGACCTTCATCCATGCGAACCTCAGCTGGCGTCTCCCGGTGATCGACCAGCTGCTGGTGACGCCGCGTTTCCACCATTGGCACCACGGCATCGAAAAAGAGGCCATCGACGTGAACTTCGCCATCCACTTCCCGCTCTTCGACCGTCTCTTTGGCACTTACCACCTCCCCGAGGAGCAGTGGCCGTCAGGCTACGGCATCGAAGGCCATCCGGTGCCCAAAGGCTACTGGGCTCAGTTGCTCTACCCGTTCCGTCGGAAGTAAGCGCGCCGCGAGGGTCACGAGGCCAAGGGGGCACGTTGACACGGAGGATTGATCAGGGCGCCTGAGGTCGTCCTTTCTGTCTTCCATTCCCAACCGCCAACCGCTAACCGCAACCACCTGTCATGGGTAGGGTTGAGCGCCCTCGCTCAACCGCGGCTGACCGGGGCGGTCAGCCCTACCTTGATGCCCCCAGCCAATCATCCGGTCTCCCTTTGGGATGTTTGAGCTCTGGTCCACGGGGCCTCTGAGTCTCCGGGCCTCTTCGCTCAGACCTACTTGCCCTCCAACAGCCACCTCATCGCGGCCAGTTCGCCTTCGGCTTTCATCTTCGCGAGGTACTGGGACTGCTTGGTTTCATCGGCGGAGGCGAACGCCGGGGTGAAGCGGCTGGTGAGGTCTTTGATCTCGAGCAGTTTCGCGTCGAGCGTCGCGATCCGCTCGCCGGCGGTCTGTCCGCCCGGGCCGGCCTGCGTCGCCGGGTCGAGCGCGTTCAGGAATTTCCGCTCGATCGCGATGCCCGACAATTGGTCGATGAGGTAGGACCCTTGGTCCTGGATACGCTGGCCGAGCGAGAGGCCGATGACGACCGTGGGCTCGGCGGCGTCGAAGTCCGCGATGCGGACGAATTCGTCCTGCAGCGCCTTCAGGCTGTCGGAGACGCCCACCACCGGTCGGATGTGTTCCACCGTGAAGGAGAACATCGCCGAGACCATGGCGGCCTGCGGGTCGTAGCCGGCGGCGACGTAGGCCTGCGCGGAGGCGTCGATGACCTGCTGGCTGTAATCGGCGTAAGCCGGATTATCGAGGCTCTTGAGCAGGGCCGCGCCCGCCGCTCCGGCGTCGCCGGACGCGAAGGCCTGATGGGCCGCGAGATAGTCGCCGAGCGAATTGTCCGGCGCCGCCGCGCGGAAGGCCGTGATCGCGGCCGCGCGTTCCTCCGGGGTCTCGCCGCGCACCGCCAGTTCGAGCTGGGGCAGGGGATCCTTCGGGTCGAGGATCGCCGCTTCGCGCGCATATTTCAGGTCCTTGAGGATGCGCGCCGCGGCGAGCAGGTTGCGCGGGCTGCGGCCTTCGCTTTGCAGGAAGGCGTCGACCTCCGCTTGGCTGAGCTGCGGCACCTTGCCCTCGAGGATGTCCTTGATCGTGACCCCCTTCCGCTTGGCCGGAGTCTCCAGCTGCGGGATGATGTCGGCCGCGCTGCGCGGCTTGATCGCCGGCGTCGCCGCGACGGCCGGCGTCGGCCGGCGGAGCAGCTCCCATTTCTTCCCGCGCACGACCCACACGCCTACGGCGGCCAGGCCGAGGACGACGGCGATCTGCGCGGTGCGACGGAGGGACATCGGAGGGAAGAATAGGGGGCACGTGGGCACGTGGGCAAGGGGACACGGAAGAGGTGTACGTCTAGAGCTAGGGTCAGGGCTGGGGCTAGAAGTTATACGAGAGGCTCAGAGGCCCAGTGGACCTGGGATCAAACATCTTAAAGGGAAACCGGAAACCGAATCATTGGCTTGGGTGCATTAAGGTAGGGCTGACCGACCCGGTCAGCCGTC
>JBEDDU010000142.1:0-2512 GCA_041176065.1 Verrucomicrobiota bacterium
ACCTATCACCAGCCTCCGCCCATCGTATCACCGGCACCCTCGAAGAATCTGGCTACCTGCGTCGGGATGAAGTGACGCGCCGCTACACCCTCACCCGCAAACTGCTCCTGCTGAGCCAACCCCGGGGCGAGTCCCGAAGCCTGGTCGCGGCCGCCGCCGAAGCGATGCGTGCCATCCAACAACAGACCGGCGAGACGACCCAGCTCTGCTGCCTCGCCGACGACCACTGCGTGATGCTCGACCAGCTGGCCTCCACTCACCCGTTCAAATACATCGTCGACCTAGGCTGCCTCGCCCCGCTCCACTGCACGGCGCCCGGCAAGGCGATGGTTGCCTTCCTGTCCGATGCCGAACAGGACGCCCTGCTCGCCCGTCTGAAACTCGAGAAACACACCGAGAAGACGATCGTCACGAAGCGCGACCTCGCCACGGAGATCGAACGCATCCGCACCCACGGCTATGCCTTCGACAAAGGCGAACATTTCGACGGGATCAGCTGCGTCGCCGCGCCCATCCTCGACCCGCACGGCCATGCCATCGGCGCCGTGACCATCGCGGGTCCCTCCAGCCGCTTCCCGGCCGCCACCATGGTCGAGCGAGGCCAGTTCATCCGCGAGCAGGCCGACCGCATCGCCCGCGCCTTCCTTTCCTGATGCGCCGCGCTCTCGCCATCCTCGCGCTGGGAGCCTCCTCCCTGGCGGCCGCCGACCTCAAGCCGGCGGATGTGGAATTCTTCGAGTCGAAGATCCGGCCGGTGCTGGTCGCGGAGTGCTACGAATGCCACGACGCGAAGAAGCAGAAAGGCGACCTACGCCTCGATTATCGCGACGGCCTGCTCAAGGGGGGCGAGGAAGGCCCGGCCATCGTGCCGGGCGACGCGAAGAAGAGCATCCTGATCCGGTCCATGGACTACAGCCATGAGACGCTGCAGATGCCCAAGAAGCGCCCTAAGCTCGACGCGCAGATCATCGCCGATTTCGCCGAATGGGTGAACCGCGGCGCACCGGATCCGCGCACCAAGGCCCCCGAAGACTCCATCACGCCCGCGTGGTCGGATCTCCTCCAGGTCCGACGCAACTGGTGGAGCCTCCAGCCGCTCACCTCACCTGCCGTACCTGCCGGCAAGGCCTCCAGCCCGATCGACCGCTTCCTCGACGCGCGGATCGCCGCCGCCGGCATCACGCCCTCTTCTCCGGCAGACAAGGCCACGCTGATCCGTCGCGCGACCTACGTGCTGACGGGACTCCCGCCGACTCCCGCCGAGATCGCCGCTTTCGAAGCCGACGCCTCGCCGGAGGCCTTCGCCAAGGTCGTCGACCGGCTGCTGGCCTCGCCTCGCTACGGCGAACACTTCGCCCGCCACTGGATGGACCTCGTCCGTTACGCCGATACGCATGGCAGCGAAGGAGACCCGGCCATCCCGCAGGCTTGGCGCTACCGCGATTACCTGATCCGCGCGTTCAATGCCGACGTGCCCTACGACCAGTTCGTCCGTGAACACCTCGCCGGCGACCTGCTGCCGAACCCGCGTCTCAACGAGGACGAGAAGCTCAATGAGTCGATCCTGGGTACCGGGCACTTCCGCATGGTCGAACACGGCTACCAGCCGGTCGATACGGTCGACGAACAGGTGCGCAACGTCGACAACCAGATCGACGTGGTGAGCAAGACGTTCCTCGGGCAGACGGTCTCCTGCGCCCGCTGTCACGACCACAAGTTCGACGCCATCAGCCAGGCCGACTTCACCGCTTTCTACGGCATCTTCGCGTCGAGCCGTCCCGGCCAGGTGACCGTGGATTCGCCTGAGGTCCTCGACCGGCACCGCGAACGGCTGACCGAGCTCAAGCAGGCGATCCGTACGGAGCTCTCCGCCCGCTGGATCCGCCAAGCCCAGGACCTGCCCGCCGCCCTGGAACGCATCCGCGCCGTCTCCAAAAAACGCGTTGGACTGAAAGAGCGGCTCGCCCAGATCGAAAGCGAACTCTCCGCCGAGGAATTCCGACGCCGCCTCAAGGCCGAGCAGGACGCCGGCCCCGCCCCCAGCCATTGGTGGACCTTCGAGCAGGACGGACGCGATCTCGTCGGCAAGCTCGACGCCAAGCTGAACGGCGGAGCCGTCATCAAGAACGGACGCCTCATCCTCGACGGACAGGACGCCTTCGCCGAGACGACTCCGACCTCCACGACCCTGACCGCCAAGACCCTCGAAGCCTGGGTGGCGCTTCCCACCTTAGAACAACGCGGCGGGGGTATCATTACGGTCGAATCAGTGGGCGGTCGCATCTTCGACTCCCTCGTCTTCGCCGAAAGGCAGAAGGGGCGATGGATGGCCGGCAGCAACAACGGCGTCCGCACCCAGGACGTGAACGGCCAGCCCGAGACCGCCAAGCCGGGCGAGCTGACCCACCTCGCCATCGTCTATCAGCCGGACGGCCGCATCGAGCTCTACCGCAACGGCAAGGCCTACGGTTCGGGCTACGCACCGGCCAACGAGAAGGCCACGCTGCAGGCG
>JBEDDU010000143.1:0-7848 GCA_041176065.1 Verrucomicrobiota bacterium
GTGGACTTCGCGGAGCCGCGCGTCACGCGCTGCTCGATGGCGACCGTGGGCGGCAGGCCCGTGAGCGAGTCGATGTCGGGCTTCGGGAGCTGTTCGACGAACTGGCGGGCGTAGGCCGACACGCATTCGAGGAAGCGGCGCTGTCCCTCGGCGAAGAGGATGTCGAAGGCCAGGGAGGATTTGCCGGAGCCCGAGACGCCGGTCATCACCGTGAGCGAGCCGTGCGGGATCTCGAGCGAGACATCCTTCAGGTTGTGTTCGCGCGCGCCGCGGAGGGAGATCGAGGTCGGGCGAGGTCGGCCGGCGGCGGCCGAGGCCTGGGCGAAGGCGTCGTCGCCGCGGGCGAGGAAGCGCCCTGTCACCGTGCCGGCGCGGGCGACTTCGGCGGGCGTGCCTTCGGCGACGAGGCGGCCGCCGGCAGGCCCGGCTTCCGGGCCCATCTCGAGGAGCCAGTCGCAGGACTTCAGCACGTCGAGGTGATGTTCCACCACGATGAGCGAGTGACCCGCTTCGGTCAGGCGGTGCAGCAGGCCGATCAGGCGAGCCACGTCCTCGCGGTGCAGGCCCGTCGTCGGTTCGTCGAGGAGCAGCAACGCGCCGCTCTTGCGGGCGTCGATCTTGGAAAGGTAGCGGACCAGCTTGAGGCGCTGGGCTTCCCCGCCGGAGAGGGTCGTGAGCGGCTGGCCCATCGACAGGTAGCCGAGGCCGACCTCTTCGAGGCACGCGAGCTGGGCGGAGGCCGGCGTGCGTTCGCCGAGGAACCTGCGCGCCTCGGTGACCGACATCGCGAGCAGGTCGCCGACGGATTTGCCGTCGTAGCGGAAGCTCAGCACCTCGTCGCGGAAACGCTTTCCGTTGCAGGACGGACAGGGCAGGGCGACGTCGGAGACGAACTGCATCTCGACGGTCTCCCAGCCGGCGCCGCCGCAGCGTTCGCAGCGGCCTTCGCCGGCGTTGAAGGAGAAGTGCGACGGCGAGAGACCGGCGGCCTTGGCTTCGGGCGAGTTGCCGAGCAGGGTGCGGATCGCGTCCCACGCGCCGACGTAGAGCGCCGGATTGGAACGCGGCGTGCGCGTCGCGGGGGACTGGTCGACGAGCGCGATCTCGGCCGGCTCGCGGTCGAACTTCACCCACTTCAGTTCCGTCGCCTCGTCGCCGGATTCCGGGTCGCGACGGCCGATGACCTGATGGAGGAGCGTCGACTTACCGGAGCCGGACACGCCGCAGAGGCCGACGAGGCGTCCGAGCGGCAGCGAGCAGGCGAAGTCGCGGAGATTGTTGACCGTCGCGCCGGCCACGCGGAGGCGCGGCGTCGTGTCGCCGACGGGGCGCGGGGCGCGGACCTCGGGCGTGCGACGTCCGGAGAGCCAGTTACCCGTCGCGGACTCCTTCACCTTGAGGATGCCCTTCGGCTCGCCTTGGTAGAGCAGATGTCCGCCTTCGGCGCCGGGGCGCGGGCCGATTTCGATGAGCCAATCGGCAGCGCGCATCACCGACTCGTCGTGTTCGACGACCACGACGGTGTTCCCTTGGTCGACGAGGCTACGCAGGATCCCGACCATGCGGGCCAGGTCGCGGGCGTGCATGCCCACGCTCGGCTCGTCGAGGACGAAGACCGTGTCGGCGAGGCAGGCGCCGAGGCACGACGTGAGATTGACGCGTTGCACTTCGCCGCCGGAGAGCGTGCGGGAGAGACGATCGAGGGCGAGGTAGCCGAGGCCGACCGCCTCGAGGTAGCCGAGGCGCGCGAGGATGGCCTCGAGGGCGTGGTCGGCGGGATGGCGCGAATCCTTGGGCGCCAGCGGCGCGAGCATCGCGCGCAGGTCGGAGACCGGGAGCGAATAGAGTTCGGGCAGCGACTTGCCCTGCCAGCGCCAGAAGAGGGACTCCTCGCGGAAGCGGCGGCCGTGGCACTGCGGGCACGACTCATAGGCGCGCCAGCGCGAGAGGAAGACGCGCACGTGCATCTTGTAGGTCGTGCCTTCGAGCCAGCGGAAGAAGCCGCGGACGCCATACCACATCGAATCGTATTCGCCGGGCACGTAGCCCGGCTCGCCCTGTTCGATGAACTTGCGATGGGCCGCGGAGAGCTTCTTCCAGGGCACGTCCATCGGGATGCCCGCCTTGCGGCAGGCGCGCGCGAGGTCCTTCTGGGATTCGCCGTAGACCGTCCCTTGGAACGGTGCGATCGCGCCTTCCGCGAGCGTCAGCGCGGGGTTCGGGATGATCTTGTTCCAGTCGAGGCCGATGACGCGGCCGAAGCCTCGGCAGGCCGGGCAGGCGCCGACCGGCGAATTGAAGGAGAAGAGCGCGGGCGAGGCCGGGCGGAATCTGCGTCCGTCGACCGGGGACTCCAGCGCCTCGCTGTATCGGGAGAGCTCGTTGCCTTGGTCGTCGAGCAGGCGGAGGCGGGCGCCGCCGAGGCGGAAGGCCGCGAGGGCCGCCTCATGGAAACGCGAAGCCTGGTCGGCGGCGATCGTGACGCGGTCCTGGATGACGAGCAGTTCGGACGCGTCGGCCGGGATCTCGTCTTCGGTGAGGCGGAGGCGGCGACCGGCGGCGAAGGCGCGGCTGAAGCCCGCCTTGGCGAATTCTTCCGCGATGGTCGGCCAGCCCAGCGATTCCGGCTTGGCGACCGCGAAAGCGAGGGAGAGCGATTGTCCGGGGAAGCGCGTGAGCGAATCTTGCCACGCCGCGTCGGGACCGCGCGGCACGATCACCTGGCCGCTGGCCGGATCGACGAGTTCGGCGCGATGGGCGAACCACACCTTGAACCAGTCGCAGAGCTCGGTCATCGTGCCCACCGTCGAGCGCGACGTACGGACCGCGTTGCCTTGCTTGATCGCGACGGATGGGCGCACGTTCTCCGCGGAGTCGAGGGCCGGGGACGGAAGCAGTTCGAGGAACTGGCGGACGTAAGGGCTGAACGTCTCGACGTAGCGACGCTGCCCTTCGGCGTGCAGCGTGTCGAAGACCAGCGAGGACTTGCCGGCGCCGCTGAGGCCCGTGACCACGACCAGCTTGCCGACGGGGATGTCGACGTCGAAGCCCTTCAGGTTGTTCTGGCGGACGCCGCGGAGGCGGATCGCGTCTGGTCGGGGGGCGGACATCGGACCCTCCATCGGACACGAATCGTCCCGCTTGGCAAACCCGCTAGCGCGCCCGGCAGCGAATCACTCCCTGCGGGGTGGCCACCGCCTTGACTTTGATGTCATGAGGCTCGTCCGGCAGTCGCGGGACGACCTGGAAGGAATGGGCGTGTCCGAGCAGGAAGGTCTTGCGGGGTGGCTTGGCCAGGAGCCGGTCGTAGAAGCCGCCGCCGAAGCCGAGTCGTCGGCCGGCCCCGTCGAAGCCCAGGCCCGGGACGAGGATCAGGCCGGCTTCGGCCAGCGTCGCGGCCGGCGCGGAGAGCAGCGGTTCGCGGATGCCGAGGCGGGAAGGGCGGAGCGCGGCGAGGTCCGTGACCTCGTGGAGCGTGAGCGTGGTCTTGTTGGTCACGCGGGGCAGCAGGAGCCGCTTGCCCTCGAGCAGGGCGAGGGCGAGGAGGGCGTCGGTGGGCAGTTCGCCGCCGAAGGAAGCGTAGAGGCAGACCGTCTTCGCCTGCTTCCATTCCGGGAGCTGCGTGACCAGGCGGGCGGCGGCGTCGCCGGCGACCTGCAGTTCGCGGGCGGTGAGCGTGGTCCGGCGGGCCTTGAGTTCCGCGCGCAATCTCTCCTTGGCGGCGCGGGTGTCCATGCGTTCAGAAAACCCGGCTCAGCGTCAGAGTCAACAGGACGAGCGGCAGGTAGAGGATCGACGCGAGGAAGAGCGGCTTGGCCACCTCGGCGCGGCGTTGCGGCAGGGCGAACTCGAGCGTGAGCTTGAAGAACCAGATGCCGGCGAGGCCGGAGATCCAGAGGTAGGGGCTGGCCCAGCCGCGGAGGGAGGACGTGCAGGCCGGATCGAAGAACGTCTGGTTGATCATCCCCGCGGCGAAGAGCATCGGCAGGATGAAGGCCATCGCCCAGACGGCGGCCGAGCGTCCGGAAGGGTCGTCGACCGTGGCGACCTTGAAGCCGCCGCGGGCGTAGTCGTCGCGGCACATCACCGCGAGGGCCATGAAGTGCGGCACCTGCCAGAAGAAGAGCAGCGCGAAGAGCAGCCAGCCCATGCGGTCGACGTGGCCGAGCTTGGCCGCCGTGCCGATGATGGGCGGGATCGCGCCGGGCAGGGAACCGACGAGCGTGCACCAGGAGGTGAGCGTCTTGAGCGGCGTGTAGAGGAACAGGTAGGAGAACGCCGTCGCGGCGGTGAGGGCGCCGGCGAGCGGGTGGGCGCCGACCCAGACGAGCGTGACGCCGAGGCCGAGGAGGAGCAGGCCGAAGAGCAGCGCGGCGCCGGGGCGGATGAGGCCCGCGGGGATCGGACGGTTGCGCGTGCGCTCCATCTTCGCGTCGGCGTCGCTTTCCCACCACATGTTGACGGCGCCGCAGCCGCCGGCGGCGAGGGCCGTGCCGAGGGCCAGGGAGACCAGCACCTTGGCGTCGGTCGGCTGGGCGGGCGCGCTGCAGAAATAACCGGCGAGCGAGGTCAGGACGGAGAGGAACGACAACCGGGGCTTGGTCAGCTCCCAGTAGGCGGCAGGCACGGATCCGGCGCGTTCGCTCATCGGTCTTGTCGTGGCGGGTTTACGCGAAGGGTTAAAGGCAAATCCGTCGCGCCGGTTCAGGCGACGTCGGTCCGGGCGCGGCGGTGCGCGAGGGCCACGGCGGCGCAGAGCGAGGAGAACAACGCGGCTCCTACGACGAGGTGGACGGTGCGGACGTGCGGGTTGTCGTAGAGGCGGAGGCTCAGGACGCCGAGCAGGACCTGGACGCCGACCAAGGCGACGAGGGTGCCCCAGCGGAGGAGCGGATAGCCGTGGCGGGCGAGCCGATAGGCGAAGAACAGGACGGCCGCGGCCGCCAGCAAGGCGCCGCCGCGGTGCGCGAGGTTGACCCACCACACGAGTCCCTCGCCGACGGAGGGCACGAAGAGACCTTGGTCGGGCGACGTCACCCAGGCGGTGAAGCGGCCTTGGCGCATGACGGCGCCGCCGACGATGACCGCGAGCGTCAGGCCGGCGGCCCAGCGTCCGGCGCGGAAGGGCGCGGGATCTCCGCCGCGTCCGGCGCGATGCCAGGCGGCGCTGTGCGCGAGGGCGATGAAGGCGAGGAGCGCGAGCGTGAGCTGGGCGTTGACCGCGTGGCCGACGGCGAAGGCCGCCGCCTTGAAGTTGCCGTCGCCGCCGATGTTGAGCTGGTCGAGGAGCACGCGCAGGCCGCCGAGGAGGCCTTGGAGCACGACGAGGCCCACGAGCGCGTAGGCCGCGCGGCGGACGACCATGCGGGTCTCGCGGAGTCGGTGGGCGACGGCGATGATCACGCAGAGCAGGCCGAGGCCCGTGGCCGCGAGGCGATGGGAATGCTCGGCGAACTTGTCGATCTCCGTGAGCCAGCCCGGCGGGTTGACGGAGCCGTTGGAGAGCGGCCAGTCGAGGAAGGCCATGCCCGCCTGGATGCTGGTCGTGAAGCCGCCGGCCTGGAGCACGAGCACCGACCAGGCGAGCGTGAGCAGGCATAGGCCGAACAGACGTCGGTCGGGCGCGGCGGAATCCGGCTGGCTCATGGCCTCATCTCAAGGGACAACGGGGACGGCGCAAATCCCAAGCACGCATATCCCCTCTCTTAAGCCCCGCCGATGGGGCTCATCAGGAACCGGCGGCGAGCCGGCCGAAGGCGCGGATCTTGCCGACCAGGTTGGTCAGGCCGTTGCGGCGGTTCGGGGACAGGTGCTGGGTGATGCCCACGGCCGAGAGGAAATCGGCGTCGGTCGCCGCGACCTCCGCCGGCGAGGCGCCGTCGTAGAATTCGCAGACCAGGCTCGCGACGCCCTTGGTGATGAGCGAATCGGCGTCGCAGCGGAAACGGCAGACGCCGTCCTCGACGGAAGGCACCAGCCAGAGGTTGGACGTGCAGCCCTCGATGAGGAAGGCCTCGAGCTTGAGTTCGGCCGGGAGCGCCGGCGCGGATTTCGCCCGGTCGATCACGTATTGGAAACGCTCGTGGTGGTCGGAGAAAGGTTCGAGCTCGGCGATGAGCTCGGTGCGTCGGCGCGCCAGGTCCATCGTCGGTTCAGAAACCTGCGAGGGCTTCGGGGTCGAGGTTGTCGCGCACGAGGGCCGAGCAGGCGGCCTCGAGCTTGCGGAGGCGTTCCGGCGGCAGCTTCGATTCGGTGCGCAGCCACGAGGCGGCTTCCTGCCAGACGAGCGGGGAAGGGCGGCGGAGCGTGAGCAGCG
This sequence comes from Verrucomicrobiota bacterium, assembly GCA_041176065.1. GTDB lineage: Bacteria > Verrucomicrobiota > Verrucomicrobiia > Opitutales > UBA953 > UBA953. Next base: position 6,317 of record JBEDDU010000143.1, read on the forward strand.
TCTCCAGTTCGTCGGCGACGGAACGGCGCGTGCCGTAGGCTTCGGTCTGGCCGGCGAGGATGCGGGCGGAGATGTAATCGGCGCGCAGCTGCGAGTGGCGCGGATGCTTGGCGGCGCCCGCTTCGAGCACGCGGACCGCGGGTTCGCCCGCGCGGATCGCGCGCAGGTGGCGGCCGACGGAGCGATAAGCCTCCGGGCCGAGGTCCTTGGCCTTGAGGAATTCCTCGAGGTAGCGGTTGCCGGTGTCGCGGTCGATCTTGGCGGCCTTCGCGTCGGGCTTCATCCGGGCGTGATAGGCGATGCCGAGCAGGGCGAGCACGAGCGGCTCCTTCGCCTTGAAGTAGGTGCGGTCCGCGGCGACGATCTGCTGGTACTGCGTGATCGCCTGGCTCGGGTCGGGGCCTTTGACCAAGGCCTCCAGGTGCAGCACCGCGAAGGTCACGCGTTCGAAGCCTTGCTGGTCGGCGGCGATGGCGATCGCGCCGGTGAGTTCGGAGTAGCCTTTCTCGGCGGCGAAATTCGCGAGGGCGAGCATCGCCGCGGAGTTCGAGGCGTAGCGCGTGAAGATGAGCTTGAGCTGCTTGTCGAAGTCCTCCTTCAGGCCGAGCCGGTCGAGGAGGTATAGTTTCTGGATCTGCGGGAAGAAGGCCGCCTCATCGAGTTCGATGCGCTCCTGGTTGACCGAGAGCGCGATGCGGCTCTGGCCGAGGAGGATGTGGTAGCGGGTCAGCTGCGAGAGCACGGCCTCGCGGGCGGCGCCGGTGAAGCTGGAGGACTTGGATTCGAGCAGGCTGATGGCCTCGCGGGTCTTGCCGCCTTCGAAGAGGGCGCGGGCCTTGAGCAGGAGGCCGCTGGGAAGCCTGTCCAGTCCGCTGGTATTGATGAGGTTGACCGCATCGGGGTATTTACCCGTCCAGTAGAGGGAGGTGGCGGCGGAAAGGGAAAGCACCTCCCGCATGCCGCCGGAGATGTTCTTGGTGTTATTAAGAAGCTTCAGGCTGTCTTCGATGACCTCTTGGTCGCGTTCGCGGGCCTGCAGGAGCTGGAAATAGCGCTCCAGATAGTCCTTGGTCAGGGGGTCGTCGACGGGGAGGAAGTGCAGCCCATGGCTGAGCGTCTGGATCGCATCATCGGTACGGCCAGATACCGAATGTAAGAAGTTGGCAAAGAACAACTTAGACTTTGCACTACCCGGATTGCAACGGACGGCCACCTGAGCCAGGCGGAGGGCGTCGTCCATCTTGCCGGCGGCTTGGGCCGCCATGCCCTCCTTGGTGAAGTATTCTGAGAGCTGATTGAGGTGTTCTTGGCGGATTTGAGCCGATTTTTCGGGCTGATCCTCCAATTTGGAGAGGGAAAGACGGACGATCTGCAAGAGGGTTTTATCTTTGATGAGGTCGGCTTTGACGTAGGTCTGGCGGGCGTAACTCAGGATTTCCTCCTTGTCTTTAAGGTGGGGGAGGCCCGCCAGGACGATGATTTCGGCGTCTTCGGACTCCTCTTTGCTGGCCGCGCTCAGGGGAGGGGGGGAG
>JBEDDU010000144.1:0-4355 GCA_041176065.1 Verrucomicrobiota bacterium
TGGTGTTCTCCATGCCGGTGAAGGCGACCTGGTAGACGAGGTTCGCGAACGAGGTACGACGGACGGCGGAGGAGCGCACCGTGGCGAGGTCGAAGACCGAAGGCCTCTTCGCATCGGCGGAAGCGCGACGGTCGACCGCGAGGGTCTCGGGGAAGAACTTTACCACGAGCAGGAAGTTCAACAGCGCGAGCGAGGCGGCGATGGCGGCCGGGACGGAGAAGGGATTGAGGCCGAAAGATCCGCCCAAGGGCCCTTGGGCGAACTGCACGGACGAGGCGAGACCGCCGATGACCGGCCCGAAGACGAAGCCCAGGCCGATGGCGATGCCGACGACGGCCATGCCTTTGGTCCGCTCTTTCTCGTCCGTGACGTCGGCGGCGGCGGCGCTGGCGACGGCGATGTTGCCGGCCATCATGCCCGAGACGAGCCGGGTCAGGACCACGACCCAGAACTGCGCCGCGAAGATCCACAGGAGATAAGCAAGGGCGTTGCCGGCCAAGGTGACGGTCAGGATACGACGACGTCCCAGCCGATCGGACAACGCCCCCCAGACCGGGGAGAACACGAACTGCAGCAAAGAATAGAGGGTGCTGAGCAGGCCGCCGAAAAGCACCGTCTTCTTGAAGACCGTATCGCCGCCCATCGCTTCGGCCGCGGCGCTCATGAAGCCGATCAAAGTGCCGACCGCGCCTTCATTCTCGATGTAATGCTTCAGCAGATGCGGAAAGAGCGGGATGATGATGCTGAATCCCACGATATCCATGAACACCGTCAGGAAGATGAGTCCGAGGATGCGGCGCTGGGGAAGGACGGCGGGGGCGGACATGCGCCCCACGATGAGCTCCTCCCTTGCCTGCGCAAACAAAACAGCGGCTTGCGGAGGACCCCTCCGGGCGAGAGGATGCAGGCATGCGGTCCCTCGCCCTCCTTGCCATGCTCCTGAACCTCGGCGGCGCCGCCCAGGCGGCGACCGACCCGAAGCTCCTGCTCATCGAGCAGAAACTGGGCGGATTCGAAGACCGTGATTATGCGTCGGCCGTGGAAAAGACCCTCGGCGAGTTCGAAGGCCGCACCGGCATCAGCCTGCGGCCCGGCGACCTCAAGCGCTGCGGCCTGAAGCTTTCCTCCGAAGGCGGCGCCGGCCTGGCCACGCCCAAGCCCTTGGTCCGCGCGATCACCGCCGCCCTCCTCCGCCGCGGCTTCGCCCAAGGCGCGATCACCCTCTGCGACGCGAAGCCGGACAATCTCCGCCAAGCAGGCTTCCTGCCCTCCCTCTCTTCGCAACCCGACGCCTTCGAAGGCTTCCCGGTCCTGGCCTGGGAGACGCTCGCCCCCGGCTGGGCGGCCGACACCCGGCTTCGTTACGAGAATCAGGTGCTGCCGCGGCCGGGTACGCCCAACGTACCATGGGGCGACCCGCGCGTGAGCGTGCTGCCGAAGACCTTGGTCGACGAAGTCGATTTCTGGATCAACCTGCCGGTGCTCAGCGACAGCCGCTCGCTCGGCGTGCACGGCGCGATGGCAGCCGCCTCGATCGGCAACATGGCCAACGCCGAGCGCTTCCTGGACAACCCCTTCAACGCCTCCAAGGCGGCGGTGGAAGTCTGCGCCATCCCGAAACTGGCCAAGCGCAACGTCCTGACGATCCTCTCGCTCGAACGCTATCAGGTGCTCGGCGGACCGGGCTTCGACGCGAGCTGGTGCCGCTCCGAGAAGACGCTCCTCGGCAGCGCCAACCCGGTCATCATCGACTTCATCGGCCTGCAGAAGATCAACGCCGGTCGCGCCGCCAGCGGCGTCGCGACGATCCATCCCGAGCCGCCGATCTTCGCCGCCGCCAACGCCGGCGAGATCCGCCTCGGCACCTGCCGTCCGGCCGACATCACCCTCGTCCGGCTGCCCGCGCCCTGAAGCCCGTGCTGAACCGCCTGAAGCAGCTCCTGGCGCCGGTCCGCTACTGGCGTGAGCTCCCTTTGCGGCAACTGGCCGACCGCGCGGCGACGGAAACCACGCCGTCCTGCAAGATTCCTCCCGTCGTCGTACAGACCTGGGAAGATCGGCTCTTCGGCAAGACCCACCTCCTGGAGATGGCCAAGTTCCGAGACCTTAATCCCGAGCTTAGCTTCGTGCTCTGGGATCGCGAACAACGCCAGGCGTATCTCCGCGAACGCTGGTCGCACCACCCGATCTTCGGCATATATGAGCAGTCGCTCTTCGGCCCGATGAAGGCGGATATCTTCCGCTACTGCCTGCTCGCCGACCGTGGCGGTTTCTATTTCGACATCAGCAAAGGCGTCAGCGTGCCGCTCCGGAGTTTCTGCCGACCAGACACCGAGGCGCTCATCACTTTCGAGCCGCATCTGAACCCGCAGCCCGCCAATCCGGCGGCGGCGCCTCACCTGCTCCACCCACGCAACTTTATCCTGCAGTGGGGCCTGGGCTTCGTGCCCGGACACCCGATTCCGCTCCGGACGATCGCGAACATCTGCGCGGCTTATCCGAACTTCAAGGGACGGACTTTCGCTTCGCCCAAGAGCGCGATCCTCGAATTCACCGGACCGGGGATGTTCACGCGCAGCGTGCACGACGTGCTGGCCGCAGGCCCGCTGTCCGGCTTGGTCCAGGCGGGCGTCGACTTCGAAGGACACAGCATCTTCGCCATGAAAGGATCCAAGGTGCGCTACCTGACCTCACCTTCCTACGCGAAGGCGAAGGACAGCCCGATCGTCCTCTAGGCCCGAGCCAGGACGCAAAAAAGGCGGTCAAGGGAGGTCCCTTGCCGCCTTGGGTTTCATTAGGCCTGCTTCAGAGCTTCAGGCCGAGGGCTTCCGAGGCCGTCGCGCGCTCTTCGAGCAGTTCCTTCTCGGTGATCGCGATCTTCTCCTTGGAGAAAGCATCGAGCGGCAGTCCCTGCACGATCTCCCAAGAGCCGTCGGCCTTGGTGCGGATCGGGTAGCCGAACATGATGCCCGGAGCGATGCCGTAGTCGCCCTTGGAGAGGACGGCCACGGAGTGCCATTCGCCGGCCGGCGTCGGGAAATGCAGGCTGCGCAGGGTGTCGAGGGCGGCGTTGGCGGCGGAGGCGGCGGACGAAGCGCCACGGGCCTTGATCACGGCGGCGCCGCGCTTCTGCACGTCAGGGACGAAGGTCTCCTTGAGCCAGGCGTGGTCGGTGATGACCTGGGTGGCCGGCTTGCCGCCGATGGTGGCGTTGGTGAAGTCAGGATACTGGGTCGAGGAGTGGTTGCCCCAGATGGCGACGTTCTTGACGACGGAGTTGTGCGCGCCGGCCTTGCCCGCGAGCTGCGACTTGGCGCGGTTCTCGTCGAGGCGGGTCATCGCGAAGAAGTTCTCGGCGGGCAGGCTGCCGGCGGAACGCAGGGCGATGAGGGCGTTGGTGTTGCAGGGATTGCCGACGACAAGGACCTTGACGGACTTCTTGGCGTTGCGCGCGATGGCTTCGCCCTGGCCGATGAAGATCTTACCGTTGATGCCGAGCAGGTCCTTGCGCTCCATGCCGTCCTTACGGGGAACGGCGCCGATGAGCAGGCACCAGTCGGCGTCCTTGAAGCCTTCGTTGAGGTCGCCGGTGGCGACGACGTCGGTGAGCAGAGGGAACGCGCAGTCCTGGAGTTCCATCACGACGCCGGCGAGGGCGTTGAGGCCCGGTCCGACTTCGATGAGGTTGAGGGCGACCGGCTGGTCGGGTCCGAAGACGGCGCCGGAGGCGAGGCGGAAGATGGCGGCGTAACCGATGTTGCCGGCGGCGCCGGTGACGGCGACGCGAATGGGGGACTTGGAGGCCATAGTTGTGGGCCTATCTAGTTAGGCCCTCCCCCGGGAGTGAAGCGGAAACTAGAGCCCGAGCTCCCCTTGCATGAGGTCATCAGCCGCCGGCGCCGACATGCTGTCGCGAACTAATTGTGACAAGGGGGCGGCGGACCTTCCCTCCTGTCCGCAAAGCGCCCGGAGGACCAAGGCGGCGGCCAAGGCGTCGTAAAGGGCGCAGTGGTAGCGCCGGCGGCCGGGCGGGCAGTGGTCCGCCGCCAGTTCGTCGAGCCGGGGGCCCAGACGAAGGGCCGAGACCAAGGCCCCCAGGCGGAAATCGCCGAGCGAGGGCGCCCAAGCCCGGGCCAGGCGACACGTGTCGATCCAAGGACCCCACTCGGCCACCTCGGCGGCTTCGCCGACGAAACCAGGGACGACGGAAGGACGCGACCAGGTGCCACGCAGCAGGCCGGACTCCACCGAGGCGTTATGGGCGGCAAGCAGACCGGTCCGGCGCAGACCGACCCAACGCTCCCACTCGGACTCGAACGGGGGACGTCCTTTGAGTTCCTTCGCGCCGAGTCCGT
>JBEDDU010000145.1:0-9536 GCA_041176065.1 Verrucomicrobiota bacterium
TCTTCAAGCAGCCCGACCTGCTGATGGAAAACGTGGGACGCGTCTGCGCCCACGCCCACGCCAAACTCCGCGCCGCAGGCGCGAACGACGCGCATCGCCGGGCTCTCCGGCTCATCCCCACCACCCAGGGCAAGGCGTGGCATGTCGACGCCGCCGGCAACCGTTGGCGCTGCTACGACTTCATCGAAGGCGCGACCGGTCACGACGTCGTGCGCTCCCCCGCCCAAGCCGAGGCCGCCGCCAAGGCCTTCGGAGCCTTCCAAGCCTTGCTCGCCGACCTGCCCGGCGGCCGTCTGCACGAGACCATCCCCGGCTTCCACCACACCCCCGGCCGCTACGCCCGCTTCCAGGCCGCCTTGGCCGCCGACACCCATGGACGCGCCGCCATGGCGGTGCCGGAGATCGCCTTCGCGTTGGCCCGCGCCCATGAGGTCGGCGTGGTCGTCGACGCCCTCCGGGACGGCACCCTGCCGGAACGGGTGACGCATAACGACACCAAGCTGAACAACGTCCTCCTCGATGACGTGACCCAGGAAGGCGTCTGCGTCATCGACCTCGATACGGTGATGCCCGGCTCGGCGCTCTACGACTTCGGCGATCTCGTGCGCACCTCGACCTCGCCCGCCGCCGAAGACGAGACCGACCTCGCCAAGGTCACGATGCAGCTGCCGATGTTCGAGGCGCTGGTCCGCGGCTACCTGTCCTCCGCGCGTGGTTTCCTGACGCCCCGCGAGAAGGAGCTCCTCCCTTTCGCCGGCAAGCTCATCACCTTCGAGATCGGCCTGCGGTTCCTGACCGACTGGCTCGAAGGCGACACCTACTTCAAGATCAAGCGCCCCGCGCACAATCTCGACCGTGCCCGGACTCAGTTCAAGCTCGTCGCCTCGATCGAGGAGCAGCTTCCCGCCATGCGCGCCATCGTCGAACGCTCATGAGCCGCGTCCTCATCACCGGCGGGGCCGGCTTCATCGGCTCGCACCTTGCGCGGCATTTCGCCTCCTGCGGCGAAGTGACCGTCCTCGACGACCTCCGCAGCGGTCACGCCCGCAACCTCGAAGGAGTGGCCTGCCGCTTCATGCAAGGCTCCATCCTCGATGATGCCGCCTTGCGCGAAGCGATCGCCGGCGCCGTGGAGGTCTATCACCTCGCCGCGATGGTTTCGGTGCCGGAGTCGGTGGCCAAGCCCGCCGAGTGCGCCGAACTCAACACCGAGGGCACCCGCCGCGTCCTCGAGGCGGCCATGACCGCCGGCGTCCGCAAGGTCGTGCTCGCCTCGTCCGCCGCCATCTACGGGGACAATCCGACCGTGCCCAAGCTGGAGACCATGCCTCCCGAGCCGAAGTCGCCCTATGCGGAGACCAAGCTCGCCGGCGAACGTCTGCTGGAAGCCTACCGGCGTTCGCACGGGCTCGGCACGACGAGCCTGCGCTTCTTCAACGTTTTCGGTCCGCGCCAGGACCCACGCTCGGCTTATGCCGCGGCGGTCCCGATCTTCATCGCCAAAGCCCTCCGCGGCGAACCGATCGGCATCCATGGCGACGGCGGACAGACCCGGGATTTCATCCACGTCACCGACATCGTCGGCGCGCTCGCTTTCGCCGGCGCTTCGGCGGAGATGCATGGCACGTACAACGTCGGATACGGCCGCAGCCAATCCATCCTCGAGCTCGCCCAGGAAATCCTTCGCCTCACGGGTTCGAAGTCGCGCATCGACCACCTGCCGACGCGGGCCGGCGACGTGCGGCATTCCTTGGCTTCCAACGAACGCCTCCTGGCCGCCGGCTGGGCGCCGCGTTCTTCGGTCGCCGCCGGACTGGTCGAGACGATCGACCACTTCCGTCAGCTCAAGGCGTGACGACCAACGTCGCGCGCAGGAGTTCCTCCTGCCCGTCGTCGAGGTTGAGCCAGAAATCGTACGTCCCAGGGGCGGGCAGACGCAGACGGAAAGCCAACGTCGGGTCCTCCGCGTATTCCCCGCCCTCGAGGGTCGGATGCATGTGCGCATAGCCGGCGTCCGGACGGTCGACGGAGAAGACCACCGCATGCCCCAACGAACCCATGATCGGCTTCAGACGAAGCTTCCTGCCTTCGAGTCCCGACAGGCGAAGCCGGATCATCGCGGAGGAACCGGTCTGGCTGGTCGACGCGGCGAGTTCCAGGATGCGGTTGCGAAGGACCGGGGCGGGCGGCGGTGCGGCCGTCGTGAAAGCGGGCGCGACCTCCGCCTCGGCCATCATGGTGCGCGAAGTGCGCACATCGCTGAAATCGACATAGGCCCGCAAGCCGACGCCGCGCAGGTGGGCCGGCACTTCGAAGCGCCAGGACCCGTCGTCGGCCGGCTGGGGGTGAAGGTGCGCATACCGCCGCTCCCCGCCGAGCTGGCGAAGATGCAGGTGCAAGCGCTGGGTGTGGGAGACCGCCACCTCGTGCGCGTAATAAGGGTGACCGTCGTCCTTGAGGAGACGCACCTCGCCCGCCTTACCTTCCGCATCCAAGACCACCTTCAGCTCCACGGGGAAGCGCAGGCCCTTCGGGGAATAGAAGTTGGCCTCCTCGTTGAGCCCGCAGAACTCGAGGCCGTCCACCACGACCGGTTCATGGTCGGCATGCAGGAACGTGCACTGGGTGTCAGGCAACGAACGCAGGCCGAAGAACCCCAGGACCGCGACGGCCGTGATGATGCCGACTTGGCGGGGATGCGACATCAGCGTCGGGAGCCGGCGCCTCCCTCGAGGGAAAGCAGGCGGCGGGCGATTTCTTCGGCATCAAAGGACGGCCCTTCGTTGCGGAAGGCGATTCGTCCCTCCGGGGTGATGACGATGAGGGCGGCGTTGTGCACGATGGTGCCGTCATCACGCAGGGTCTGGATGCCGTAATGGCGCATCAGGTCCTTGATCTGGCCGGCGTCGCCGGTGAGGAAGCGATGGCGGGCATGGTCGATGCCATAACCGTCCGCATAGGCGCGGAGCTGGCCGGGGGAGTCGGTCTCCGGGTCGAAGGTGATCGTCACCAGGCGGATGCCCGCGGCGGCGGGATCTTTGGCGAGACGATCGCCGAGCGACTTCATGCAGGCGGTCGAAGCCGGGCACATGCGGGCCACGCGGCAGCTGGTGAAGATGAAGTTCAAGGCGATCGCATGCCCGAGCAGGTCTTTCTTCATCACCAGTCGGCCGTCCTGATCCCAGAGCGCCATGTTCGGCATCAGTTCATTAGGCATGCGGGTCACCATCCGGCCTTTGTCGACGGTTTCCCGGCGCAGGACATCGGTGACCTCGGCCACGCGACGGAGTTCTTCCGGATCGGCGGAGACCACTCCCCGGGCGAAGGTCTCGGCTCCTTCGGTGACGGCGTCGTAACGGATCAGGCGGCCGACCCAGCCGACCTTGCGGTCGCCCTCCGAGAAACGACGGAGCAGCACCGCACCCTCGGACGGGTCGGGTGAGATCTTGGCCCAGCCATCCGCTCCGACGGAGACCACCTTCCCCTTCTCGGTGGCGGCGGAAAGACCGACGACGGCCAACAGGAGGAAAAGGATGGGACGCATGATCAGAGGTGTTCTCCGGAAGGACCAAGGAGCAGCTCCACCATCCCGTGTCGAACGCCGTAGTGAGAAAGATGGAAAGCTTCCGCGCCCGTGAGGTCGGCCAGCACGCACAGGGTGATCAGGGCCGCGGGCATGATATCGGCCCTTTCGGGCGGGATACCGGGGATGGAACGACGGCCCGCCAGGTCAGCGGCGCACATCCGGTCGCGCAACTCGCGGATACGCAGCATGGGCAGGCGACCGCCGACCGGGGCTTCGCCCAAGGCCTCGAGGTGCAAGGCGACGGCGGCGAAGACGCCCCCGGCTCCGACGATCAGGAACTTGTCCGCCGCACCGGCCGGGACCACGGTCTGCAGAGAGGCCAGGAGGTGGGTCCGGATGGAAAGCTGGTCAAGTTCGTCCACCGGGCCCTGTCCGCCTCGCAGGAAACCGTGCGTCAGTCGGACCGAACCCAGAGGGAAGCTGCGGGCCAGCACGCAACGCTGACCGCGGAGGACGGAGACTTCGAGGCTGCCGCCGCCGAGATCGAACGACAGGATGTCGGCATAAGCCTGGTAGGCGGGATCGGCGCGCACGCCGGCCGCGGCGAGCCTGGCCTCCACCTCGCCGGAGACGATGGTCAGAGGCAGACCGACGGAGGCTTCGACCTCGCGGGCGAATTCCTGACGGCTGACGGACTCGCGTACGGCGCTCGTGGCGAGCAGGCAGATCCGCGTGGCGCCCAGCGAACGGGCGTAAGCGACCAAGCGGCCGATGGCCGCGACGGCTTCGGCCTTGGCTTCGGATGAGAAGGGTTCGGCCGGACCACCCTCCGGCTGGAGACGGACGGCTTCGGATTCACGCCCGAGCTCGCGGCGATCGGCGGCGGCGATGACCGCGACCTTGATGGAGTTGGAGCCTACGTCGACGACGGCGATGACGGACATGTTCAGAATAGGAATTGGCCCTTCAGTCCGCCGAACAGATGGAAGCCGTCCTGCGTCTCGAAATCCTTGGTACGGGCGGCGCAGAAATAGGTCAGCGAACAGGAGGAGAACTGCAGCGTCGCCCCGAGGGCGGCCTGAAGGATGATGGGTGAGCGGGTGACGGCGCGCGAGTCGCGGAAGTTGGTGCCGTCGGTGGCGTAATTTCGCACGACGACCTCGACCTGCGTGTCGGCGAAGCCCCAGAAAGCGACGCCTTCCTTCTCCGACCCCCGCAGGTCGGCCGAAGGATCGTAACCGTTGGAGTGACGGATATAGCTGTGGCCCCAAGACCGGCCTAGGTCGGAGCCCCAGCGGAACTGGGCGCCGAAGATCGCTTCGGTCCGGAGTGTCCCGAGCTGCAGGACGGCGCGGGCGATGAGGTCGCGGGTATCGCGGTCAGGCCCGTCGAGGTCGAAGCGATGTCGGAACTCCCCGTCGAGGTTGATGAGCAGCTCATCCGGCAGCTGCGTACCCCAGCCGACCGCCTGGGCCGTGCCGATGAGTTCGTGGAACTTGTTCTGGACCGTCTCGCCGCCGGCGTAAGGACCGATGACGCCGAGCTTGGCCTCGACGGAGAAAAGGCTGTCGCGACGCCCGCCGCGCTCAAGCACCCGACCGTACCCCCAGCCGACATAGAGCGCGCCGGAGTAAGGCAGGTCGGTGTACGGCGGCGTGACCGACGGAGGATTCAACGTATCGGCCGGCGTGTTGATCTCCTGCGTCAGGGAGAAGAAGGTTTGGTCGTCGCAGTTGACCGAGATCTTCAAGCCCTGCGTATAGTAGCGATCCTTGTTGGTGGGCGTGAACTTGTCGTTCTCCTCCGTGACGGCGACCACCCAAGGCTTGGCCGCAGGCTCCGCCGCCGACGCGAGACCGGCGAAGCAAAGGAGGGCGAATGGACGGGTGACGGACATCGACGAAGGGTCAGCAAAGCGAACGAAGCAGGCAGGGACAATGCCTTTCTGACTTGTGAATGGTTGGGTGTCCAAGTATTTGACCATCAGGATGTCCCAACCGCCCTCAGGCTCGCCTTTTGCCCGGATGGAAGTCCGCGCCGACGGCCTCGCCGTGGTGACCGTCGGCGGCGACTGGCACCTGGACGACACCCTCCCCTCGGTGGTCGTCCGTGGCGACCGCGTGAAGGTCATCGCCGAAGGACTGGGAGACTTCGACTCTTCCCTGCCCGCCTGGCTGCATGCTCACGGCAAGAACATCCGCGACCTGGACCTGAGCGACCTTCCGGCCCGGCTCCAATCCTTGGTCCGCATGGCTGAGAAGGCCGCCTTCCAGGACAACGACGACGAGAAACTCGGTTTCTTGGAACAGTTCGGGACCTGGGGCGTCGAGAGCGGCTCTTCCTGGGCCCGGGCGTTCGAACATATCGGCCACACCGCCCTCGGCTTCGCGCGCATGCTCGTCGGCCGGGCGAAGGTCAACTGGGCCGACTTCTCCCTCCAGCTGCAGACCGCGGGCGTCGACGCCCTGCCGATCGTGGCCCTGCTCGGCTTCCTGACCGGACTCATCATGGCCTACGTCGGCCTCATCCAGCTCCGCCAGGTCGGCGCCACCGTCTACGTCGCCAACCTCGTCTCGCTCGCCATGACCCGCGAGATGGGCGCGCTGATGACCGGCGTCATCGCGTGCGGACGCACCTCGACCGCCTTCGCCTCCCAGCTCGGCAGCATGAACGTCAGCCAGGAGACCGACGCCCTCCGCGCCCTCGGCATCCAGCCCGTCGAATACCTGGCCCTGCCGCGCATCCTTGCGGTCACCCTGATGGTCCCGCTGCTCGCCGTGTTCGCCACCTTCGTCGGCGTGTTCGGAGGCATGGTGGTCGCCTGCGCCGGCGACCTGAGCGTGGAGCAATACCTCACGCAGGCGATCCGCGCCATCGCCTTCAAGAGCTTCCTGGTGGGCTTCCTCAAGTCCATCGCCTTCGGCTTCATCGCCGCCTGGGCCGGCTGCTATCGCGGCGCCGTCGCCAAGCGCTCGGCCCTCGGCGTCGGCGAGGCCGCGACGTCCGCCGCGGTGCTCGGCATCACGCTCATCGTCGTCTCCGACGCGTTGTTCGCCGTCATCTTCAACCTCTTCAACCTGTGAGCGGACCAAGCGACATCGTCAGCTGCGCGGACCTCGCCATCGGCCATGGTCGCAAGGTCATCATGGACCGGCTCACCTTCGCCCTGCCCGCCGGCAAGATCCTCGCCATCGTCGGGCCCAGCGGCTGCGGCAAGAGCACGCTCATGCGCGCCCTTGGCGGACTGGATGCGCCGCTCGGCGGCACCGCCCGCCTGATGGGGGTGGATCTCGCCGCCGCCGATGAAGCCGAACGCCAGTCGATCCTCCGCCGCAGCGGCTTCCTCTTCCAAGGCGCCGCCCTCTTCTCCTCGCTCACGCTGCGTGAAAACATCGAGATGCCGATGCGGGAGTTCCTGCGCTGCCCGCGCAAGGAGATGCGCCAGCTCGCGGAATACAAGCTCGCCCTGGTCGGCCTCGCCGACGCGATGGAGAAGCTTCCTTCCGAGATCAGCGGCGGCATGGCCAAGCGTGCCGGCATCGCCCGCGCCATGGCGCTGGACCCCGACGTCATCTTCCTCGACGAACCCAGCGCCGGCCTGGATCCGATGAGTTCCGGGCGCCTCGACGAGCTCATCCTCCGCCTCCGCGAAGCCTTCGGCACCACCGTGGTGCTGGTCAGCCACGAGATCCCGAGCATCCTGCGCACCGCGGACTTCTGCATTTACCTCGACCCCGAGACGGGCACCATGGCTGCGTACGGGCCGCCGAAAAGCTTCCTTCAGGCTGGCCAACCGCCGAAGGTGCACGCCTTCTTCTCCCAAGCCCGCTTCGACTGACCATGCGCCGTTCCGCCAACATGACACTGATCGGGGCCTTCGTGGCCGGCGGCATCCTGCTCATCATCGCCGCCGTCATCCTCCTCGGAGCCGGTTCTTTCACTGGGGCCAAGCCGGAGGCCATCGCCTACTTCGAAGATTCCGTCAGCGGCCTCGACATCGGCGCTCCGGTCAAGTTCCGCGGGGTCACGATCGGCAAGGTCAGCCAGGTCCTCCTCCACACTTCGGGTCAGGCGGCCTCCGACTACTCGGTGCCGGTGGTCATGGAATTCTCGCCGGACCTGCTCACCCGCCGCGGCCTCGACCAAGCCTTGCTCCAGAAGCAAGGCCTGGGCGTCTCCATCAGCAAGGGCCTCCGCGCCAAGCTCCAACAGCAGTCGGTCGTGACCGGCGTCCTCTACGTGGAGCTCGACTATTTCCCTGACACGACCTTCAAGCTCCACGCGAAGGACGGTCCGCTGCCCGAGATCCCGACCCAGCCCTCCAACCTCGGCGCGCTGACCAAAGCCATCTCCCAGACCCTCGACCAGCTGAGCCGCATCGACTTCGTCAGCATCACGAAGAAGGTCGACTCCATCCTCGGCCGCATCGATCAAGGCGCCGCGCAGATCGAATTCGAAAAGATCAACGGCAACCTCGTGGCCGCCTCGGCCAACATCGCGAAGATCACCGGCGACCCGACCATCCCCCGCGCCGTCGCCGACTTCTCCGCCGCGATGCAGGGCGTCGACGCCTTGGTGAAACGACTTTCAGGCAAGGTCGACCCGGTCGCCGCCGACATCCAAGGCATGGCCGCCGCCGGCCGCAAGGCGCTCGAGCGGCTCAACGAGACCTCGGAACACCTGCGCACGCTGACCAAACCCGGCTCGCCTGCCCGACGCGACCTTGATCAGGCCCTGGCCGACGTCTCGGAGGCGGCGCAAGCCATCCGCTCCTTGGCCGACTTTCTCGAACGTAATCCGGAGACGATCATCCAGGGCCGCAGCAAGGCTCCCACGCAGACGGTCACGCCTAAGGAAGCTCCTCCCGCCAAATGATCCTCCGAGCCTTGCTCCTCAGCCTGGCCGCCCTCCTGAGCGGTTGCATCATCTTCGATAAGAAGAGCGAAGCCGTCGTCTTCCATCAGTTCGCCGCGCCGTCCGCCGTCGCCCCCACGTCAGGAATGCCGGTCTTCGTCCCGCGCGCCATCATCCCTTCCGCGCTCCGTCGACCCAACGTCGTGCTCATCGACAACCATGGCTGGGCGCACATCGAAGACGCGCATCGCTGGATCGCCCCGCTCGACCGCGCCCTCCCTGAAACCGTGGGACGCCATCTTATCGCCCTCGGCGGAGCGCGAACCACCAACCAGACGCCCTCCGAAGAGCACCTCGTGCTGCTCCTGACCGTGGACAAGATGGAGATCGTGGCTGCGGACGAGCCCGAACCCTCGATTTTCTCGCTGCCCGGTTCCTCCGCCAAACCAGGCTCCGCTACCTTCCAGCTCACCTGCCGCCTCGAGAAGTCCGACGGCGCCTTGGTCGGCGTCAGGACGCTCTCCGCCTCCCGTCCGCTCAAGGATCGCACGCCCGCCTCGTTCGTCCAAGCCCAGTCAGCCAACGTGGCCGCCGCCTCGGCCGAGCTCGCGAAATGGCTCCCGCTCACCTCTCCTTCGAAATGACCAATCCTTCCACCCCTCGCCCCAACGGCTTCTCCGAAGCCACCGGCGAGATCTGCTACGACCTGCCGTCGTCCTACATCCCGCACCCGGGCACGGGCCTGCTCCACCTTCCGCGCTTCCTGGCCAAGATCCGGAAGCACCTGAAGGGCGAGCTCCCTAAGTCCTATCAACGCAACTTCTGCAAAGGCTTCGACCGCTTCCTCTGCCTGCACCTCGGCGTCGACCCCGAACAGGTCATCGCCTGCGTCCGGGAAGCACGTGACGAGGCCGACCTCGACGCCCGCCTGAAGACCCTTTTCCCCGCCGATCTCCGCGTCCACGTCTGGAACCGCGAACTGGTCCAGAAAGGCATGAGCGAGATGGGCCGAGAAGCCCTCAACGACGCCAAACGAAAGATGAACGCCGAGCACCGCACGGACGTCATCTCGTTCGCCGACATGATCGACTTCGACGAGGGGCGCATCCTGTGAACACCCAAGACCCCCACCCTCACCGCCTGATCCTCCGAGGCC
>JBEDDU010000146.1:0-8395 GCA_041176065.1 Verrucomicrobiota bacterium
GGCCGAAGGCCGCCGCGAAGGCGCGACGGGACCAAGGTGAACGGAGGAGAAGCGGACGCACGCAGGAGAAGGACGTTGACCGAATAGCAGGGTCGGAGATAAGCACGCAAGAGCCATGGCGCACGAAAGCAAGCCCTCCTCCGATTCCGGTCGTTATGCGGCCCGAGGAGTCTCCGCCTCCAAGAGCGAGGTGCATGCCGCGGTCGACCGCCTCGACCCCGGCCTCTTCCCGCAGGCCTTCTGCAAGATCGTGGCCGACAACCTGACCGGGGACGCGTCCAAGTGCGTCGTCACGCATTCGGACGGCTCCGGCACCAAGGCCCTGCTCGCCTATCTCTGGTGGAAGGAGACCGGCGACGCCTCCGTCTTCCGCGGCATCGCCCAGGACAGCATCGTCATGAACATCGACGACCTCCTGTGCGTCGGCGTGACCAAGGGCGTCATCCTTTCCTCGACCATCAACCGCAACGCCAAGGCCATCCCCGGCGCGATCCTCGCGGAACTGATCAACGGCACGGAAGACGTGCTCGCCATGCTGCGGGCCCAGGGTTTCGGCATCACCTCCGGCGGCGGCGAGACCGCCGACGTCGGCGACCTCACGCCTACGCTCACCGTCGACTCCACCGCGACCGCGATCCTCGCCCGCGCCGAAGTCGTGGACGCCGCGCGCGTCGTCCCCGGGCTGGTCATCGTCGGCATCGCCTCGTTCGGCCGCGCCACCTATGAGCAGGGCGAGAACAGCGGCATCGGCTCGAACGGCCTCACCAGCGCCCGCCACGAGCTCCTCTCCAAGTACTACGCGGAAAAGTATCCCGAGACCTACGACAAGGCCACCCCGGCGGACCTCGCCTACTGCGGCCCCCACCGGATGACGGACCCCCTGCCCGGCTCGACCCTGAACGTCGGACAAGCCCTGCTCTCCCCGACCCGGACTTACGCCCCGTATGTCCTGCGCCTGCTCCAGGCCCTGGGCAGCCAGCGGGTCAAGGGCTTGGTCCACTGCTCCGGCGGTGGCCAGACCAAGTGCCGTCGCTTCGGGACCAAGGTCCATTTCATCAAGGACAACCTCTTCCCGACCCCCCCGATCTTCGCGGAAATCGCCAAGGTAAGCGGCACGGAACCCAAGGAAATGCACCAAGTTTACAACATGGGGCACCGCCTGGAGGTCTTTTTGGAGCCGGCGGACGCCGAAGCCGCCCTCCGGATCGCGGCCGAGCTGGGGCTCGGCGCCCGGATCATCGGACGCACCGAGGCCTCGACCCGTCCGGACGGCGCCAACCACGTCACGATCATCAAGGACGGTCAGACCCTGGCCTACGCCTGAGCGACCATGGGACGGTCGGGTGGTCGGGCAGACAGGACTTGAACCTGCAACACCCTGCTCCCAAAGCAGGGACTCTACCAATTGAGATACTGCCCGGTACCCGAGAAAACAGTCTGATTTTGTGTTGCCGTCCCTGTCAAACCGCTAATCTCAACCTGTTCTAACCCGCAAAACTCCTCCACACATGGAAAACGACAGCATCTCCTCCTCTTCTTCCGAATCCAAGCTCCCGCTGATCGTGGGCATCCTTGGTTTCGCCCTCGGCGCCGCCGGCCTCGTGCTCGGCATCAAGGCCAAGGGCGCCGCGCAGCTCGCCAGCGATGACGCGGCTCTCGCGAAGTCCCAGGTCGCCGAACTCGGCGCCACGGTCTCCAGCAAGGCCAACGCCACCGACGTCCAGGCCCTCGCCGCCGACCTCGCCGCCACCAAGCAGGCCACCGAAGCCAACGAAAAGGCTCTCTCCGACCAGATCGTCGCCCTCCAGAAGGTCGCCGCCGCTCCGAAGGCCGCCGCCTCCGGCAAGTCCGCCACTCCCGCCGGCCCCGGCGAACACGTCGTCGCGAAGGGCGAGAACCTCGGCTCCATCGCCAAGAAGAACGGCATCTCCCTCAAGGCCATCCAGGACCTGAACCCGGGCGTCAATCCGAACCGCCTGCAGATCGGTCAGAAGCTGAAGGTCAAGTAAGCCACGCATGTCGGCGCCCTCTCGCTGGTCCGTCCGGCACGAAGAGCTCCACGCCGACTGCAGGGTTTTCCGGGTTTTCAAAGAACGCTGTCATCACCCTCTCGACCATCGGGAGGGTGATTTCTTTGTGCTCCGTTCCCGCGACTGGGTGCTCGCGCTTCCGGTCACGGACGACGGCCGCCTCGTGATGGTGAGGCAATACCGCTTCGGCACGCGCGACCTCTCCACCGAAGCGCCGGGCGGCATCATGGAAGCGGGCGAAGACCCGCGCGTGAGCGCCGCGCGCGAGACCGAGGAGGAGACCGGCTTCGCCGGCGGCCGCGCCCGCGTGCTCGGCACCTGCGCGCCGAACCCCGCCATCCAGTCCAACCGCTGCCACTTCGTGCTGCTCGAAGGCGTGCGCCCGACGGGCCGACGCGAGCCCGACGAACACGAGGAGATCCAGGTCCTCGCCCTGTCGCCCAAGGCCGCCCTCGCGGAGGCGCTCGCCAACCCCGCGCAGCATTCGCTCGCCCTCCTCGCGCTCTATCGTCTTCGTGACGAACGGCCCGACCTCTTCTCATGACCACTCCCACCCGCATCAAGCACAAGGGCCGCGAGGCCGATCCCGTCCTCGTCGTCGGCTCCGTCGCCTACGACAGCATCATCACGCCGCACGACAAAGGCGAACGCATCCTCGGCGGCAGCGCCTCGTACGCCTGCCTCGCCGCGAGCTACTTCGCCCCGCCCCGCATCGTGGGCGTCGTCGGCCATGACTTCCGCGACCGCGACCGCAAGAAGCTCGCCAAGCGCGGCATCGACCTCGACGGACTGCTCACGGACTCCTCCGGGCGCACGTTCTCCTGGCGCGGCCGCTACCACGAGAACTACAACCGCCGCGACACCGAGGACCTGCAGCTCAACGTCTTCGAGCACTTCAAGCCGCGCCTGCCCGAGGCGCACCTCGCGACGCCGTTCGTCATGCTCGGCAACATCCGTCCCGACCTCCAGCTCGACGTCCTCAACCAGCTCGCCGCCCCGCGCTTCGTCCTGGCCGACACCATCGACATCTGGATCGAGACGCAGCGCGACAAGCTCGGCGAAGTCATGCGCCGCGCCGACCTGCTCGTCGTCAACGACACCGAGTCGGCCAAGCTGACCGGCGAGAGCAACGTGATCGTCGCCGGCCGCGAGCTGCGCAAGCACGGCTGCAAGACCGTCATCATCAAGAAAGGCGAGCACGGCGCCGTGCTCTTCCACGAGGAAGGCCTGTTCGCCCTGCCCGCCTATCCCGTGACCGAGCTGCGCGACCCCACCGGCGCCGGCGACAGCTTCGCGGGCGCGCTCCTCGGCCACCTCGCCGCGACCGGCGCCACCGACTTCGCCGCGCTCAAGCAGGCCATGATCTACGGCACCGCCGTCGCCAGCCTGACCGTCGAGGCGTTCTCGACCGACCGCCTGGCCAAGGCCGGCTGCCGCGAGATCCGCGCGCGTCGCAAGGAGCTGCTGAAGCTGATCAAGGCCTAGCCTCTGGGGCGGCCGAGCATCCGCCACAGCACGAACAGGAGCACGCCCGAGAAGACCAGGTCGCCCAGCACGAGCGGCCAGAGCTTCGGGAGCTTCTGCGCGAACAGCCCGTAGCCGAGCGCGACGGCCTGCAGCACGACGAGGAGGGCGAGGAACGGGACGAAGCGGCGGAGCTTGGCCAGCGGATCGGGGGAGCTCATGCGAAACAACGGCGATGCGCCTCGGCGAGGCCGAGGAGCGTGAGATGCGGTTCGTGCGCGACGCGGTCGCGCCACGACGCCGGCAGGTAGACCGCGGCGCCGCCGGTGACGATCACCTTGGGCATCGGCGAACCTTGGCGGACGAGCTCGGCGCAGACGCCGTCGAGGAGCGCGCCGATCATGCCGGCGAAGCCGAGGGCGCAGCCCGCGCGCATGGCGTCGACGGTGGACTTGCCGATGGCCGGCCCGCCGAGGAGCGCGGCCGGATCGAGCGCGGGGAGCAACGCGGTGCGTTCGTGGAGGTAACGCGTCATCACGCCCAGGCCGGGCGCGATGATGCCGCCGGCGTAACCGCGCTCGGTGAGGATGTCGACCGTGGTGGCCGTGCCCATGCCGACGATCACCGCGGGCGCGCCGGCGACGAGCTGGGCGCCGACGCAGTCCGCGAGGCGGTCCTGGCCGACCTCGGCCGGCGTCGGATAATCGAAGCCGAGGCCCTTCACGGTGTCGTGGCGGAGATGGAAGCAGGGACGGCCGCTGCTGAGGAGGGCGGGCTGGAGCACGGCGGTCGCGGCGGGGACGACGCTGGCGTAGGCCACGCCGGCCGAAGGATGCGCCGTGAGCAAGGCCGTCAGCGCGACGGTGTCGAGCGCGGCGGTCGGCGCTTCGCCATGGGCGAGGACGCGACGTCCGTCGACGACGCCCCAGTGGGCGTGCGTGTTGCCGACATCGAGACAGAAGAGAGCCACGGCGAGGAAGGTGTCGAGAGGTCGGCCCGGCGCAAGCGTCAGGGTTTGCGCAGGGTGACTTCGCCCGACGAGACGACGGCCCGCCGGCCGCCGCCGGTGCGCAGGATGAGCGAGCCCTCCTCGTCGATCCCGTCGACGATGCCGGCGATCGGATCGCCGCGGAGGCCGACGCGGACGGACTTGCCGGCCAGCACGTCGTAGGAGGACCAGAGCTTGCGGAAGGAGCGCGACCAGGCGCCCTCTTCGAACTGCTCCCACGCGCGGAAGAGCGCCGCGATGACGCCGGCGGCCTCGCGGTTGAGGTCGAGCGGGGCGCCGAGCGCGGCCTCGAGCGAACCCGCCGTCGCGCGCAGTTCGGCGGGGAAATCCTTGGAGGCGCCGGTGAGGTTGAGGCCGACGCCGAAGACGAGTTCGCGCACGGAGTCCGCGTCGAGACGCGCCTCGGTGAGCATGCCGGCGACCTTGCGGCCGTCGGGTGACTGCAGGTCGTTGGGCCACTTCAGGCCGAGCTTCAGGCCCAGCGCCTTCTCCACGTGCGCGCAGAGGGCGAGGCCCATCCAGAGCGTGAAAGGCTTGAGCCGCTCCGGCGGGATGAACGGACGGAACGCGAGCGAAAGGTAGAGATTGCCCGACGGCGCGCTGTGCCACTTGCGGCCGAGCCTTCCGCGTCCGGCTTTCTGCGCGCGGGCGAGGACGGCGAACGGCGCCTCCTGACCGACGGCGAGGCGACGCTCGGCCTCGGAGTTGGTGCTGTCGACCGCCGCGAGGAACTCGACCTTCGGCGCGACCTTGAGCCGGCGGAGATGGGCGTCGAGCAGGGCGTGGTCGAGCTGCCGAGGGACGGCGCGGAGCACGTAGCCCTTGCGGGTCGAAGCCGCGAAGACGAAACCCGCGGCGCGGAGACGCTCGAGCCGGCTCCAGATCGCCACGCGGGAGACGCCGAGCTCCTTGGCGAGACGGTCGCCGCTGACGGGCTCGCCTTCGGCGTCGAGGAAGGCCAGGAGGATGCTGCTGTCGAGGTCGGGCATGGCTTCAGAGCCAGTCGAGGCCGAGGTCGCACCACGGCGCCGCGTGCGTGAGCGCGCCGCTCGAGACGAAGTCGGGGGCGAGCACGCCGATCTCCGGAAGGGATTCGAGCGACACGCCGCCGCTGACCTCGGACCAGGCGCGTCCGCGGAGGAGCGGGATCGCCGCGCGCAGGTCGGCGAGCGGGAAGTTGTCGAGGAGGACGATGTCGGCGCCGGCGACGAGGGCCGGCTCGAGCTGGTCGAGGTGGTCGGCCTCGACTTCGATGAGGAGGTCGGGGCGCTCGGCGCGGGCGCGCAGGACGAGCGCGGTGAGGCGTTCGCCCGCGGTGGCGCCGCCGGCCGCGAGATGGTTGTCCTTCACCATGATGCGGTCGAAGAGCCCGAGGCGGTGGTTATGACCGCCGCCCTGGCCGACCGCGTATTTCTCCAGCATGCGGAAACCCGGCGTGGTCTTGCGCGTGTCGAGGAGCTTCGTCGGCGAAGGACCCAGCGCGAGGACGTGGGCGCGCGTGTGCGTGGCCACGCCGCAGAGGCGCTGCAGGAAGTTCAGGAGGATACGTTCGGCGGTGAGCAGCTCGGCCGCGGGCCCTTCGACCTCGGCCACCGCGGTCCCGGCCGGCACGTGCTGGCCGTCGACGGCGAGCAAGGTCGCGCGGCAACGTCCGCCGTAGGCGGCGAAGACGAGTTCGATCAGGCCGAGGCCGGCGAGGACCATCGGGCGACGCGCGACCACGCGGGCGCGGGCGCGTTCGGCTCCGGCGAGCAGCGCGGCGGAAGGATCGCCGGGGCGCGGCGGACGATGCGCGAGGCCGAGGCCGGCGAGGTCTTCCTCGCGGGCGAACTCGACGAAGCGCAGCAGCCAGGCGCGGTCGAGCTCCTCCCAGCGGAGACGGCGGATGAGTCGGTCGGTCTGGCCGGAGTCGCGCGGCATGGCCTCACCTTACGCCCCCCGCCCTCGCGGGCAAGGGGGTTAAGGGAAGAACTTCTTGAACTTCGAACGCCAGGATTCGGAGACCGGCGCGGCCTCGTCGCCGCAGGCGGCGGCGTAGGCCTTGAGGGCCTCCTTCTCCTTGTCGGTCATCTTCTTCGGCACGTCGATGTCGACGCGCACGAGCAGGTCGCCGGCGACCGAGCCGCGGAGCGGGGGCATGCCCTCGCCGCGGAGGCGGAAGATCGTGCCGCCCTGGGTGCCGGCGGGGATGTTGAGGTTGGTCTTCCCCTTCAGCTTGGGGACGACGATCTTGCCGCCGAGGGCCGCGACCGAGAACTTCACCGGCACGCTGCAGGCGAGGTCGTCGCCGTCGCGTTCGAAGAGCTCGTGCTCCTGGACGGTGATGTAGACGTAGAGATCGCCCGCCTGGGCGCCGCGGCGGCCCGCGGAGCCGTTGCCGCTCGAGCGGAGCTTCGTCCCCGTGTCGACGCCCGGGGGGATGCGCACGTTGACGCTGGATTCGGCGACCGTCCGGCCTTCGCCGGAGCAGGCCTTGCAAGGCTTGTCGATGCGCTCGCCTTCGCCGGCGCAGCTCGGGCAGGTCTGCTTCATCGAGAAGAACCCTTGCGAGCGGACCACCTGGCCGTGGCCATGGCAGGTCGGGCAGCGGGTCTTCTTCGCGCCGGCCTCGGCGCCGGAACCCGAGCACTTCGCGCAGGCGACGTGCTTGCGGTAAGGGATCTTCCGTTCGACGCCTTCGGCAGCTTCCTCGAGCGTCACCCTCAGGTCGACGCGCAGGTCTTCGCCGGCGTTGTCATGGCCGCCCCCGCCGCCGCCGCCGAAGATGTCGCCGAAACCGCCGCCGCCGAACATCTGTTCGAAGATGTCGCGGGGATCGGCGCCGCGGAAACCGCCGCCGGCCGGACCGCGGGCGCCGCCGCCCATGTTCGGGTCGAAGGCCGCCTCGCCGTGCTGGTCGTAGAGCTTGCGCTTGGCTTCGTCGCCGAGGATCTCGTAGGCGCGCGAGACCTTCTTGAACTTCTCCTCGGCCTCCTTGTTGCCGGGGTTGCGGTCGGGGTGGAACTCCATGGCCTTCTTGCGGTAGGCCTTCTTGAGTTCGTCGGCGGACGCGGATTTCGCGACCCCGAGCAGGCTGTAATAATCGTCGGCCATCGCAGGGGCTTACTGGGCGGGGCCGGCGGAGACGAAGACGGCGGCCGGGCGGAGCACGCGGTCATGGAGCAGCCAACCGGAGCGCGCGACGCGCAGCACGGTGCCTTCGGCGACGTCGGCGGAAGCCTCGGAGCCGACGGCCTCGTGGCGGGCCGGATCGAAAGGCTGGCCGACGGGATTGACCTCGACGAGGCCTTGGCCGGCGAGGATGCCGCGCAGCTGGCCGACGGCCATGCGGAAGCCCTCGGCGACGGCGCGTCCGTCGGTCTGGGTGGCGGCGGACTCCAGGCCGAGCGCGAGCGAATCGAGCGCGGGGAGCAGGTCCTCGAGCAGGCCGGCGGTCGCGAACTTGCGCAGCTCCTCGCGCTCGCGCTGATGGCGGCGCTGCTGGTTCTGCTGGTCGGCGTTGCTGCGGAGCACGGTGTCCTTGAGGCGCGCGACCTCGCCCTCGAGTTCGGCGAGGCGGACGGACGGATCGGCGGGTTCAGGGGCGGCGGAAGCGGGTTCGGTCATAAGGTTATTTCTCTTCGCGGGAAGGGGCGGGGCGGCGCAGTTTGTCGCGCGCGAACTCGAACAGCAGTTCGGGGCGGCGACGGAGGGCCGCCTGCAGCGCCTGCTGGCCGAGGGGCACGGACACCTTGGCGTCGAAATTCCGTTCGGTGATGTCGCTCGCCTCGAAGACGAAGCCGATGTCCTGGTCGACGACCACGCGGCGCTCGGGCGTCCCGTCGCCGGAGACGACCTTGACGTGGCCGACGCGGACCCTCAGGCGCTTGATGAGGAAAGGACGGGCGGGGGG
>JBEDDU010000147.1:0-2605 GCA_041176065.1 Verrucomicrobiota bacterium
ACCTCAAGGCGCGCCTCGCCGAAGTCGACCGCGCCCGCGCGGCCCTCGCCGAGAAGGCGGCGCGCGCGTGGGGCGCCGCCAACCACCAAGCCGCTCCGGAAGCCTGACCCATGAAGCCCACGGTCCTCATCGTCGACGACGAGAAGAACATCCGCGAAGGCCTGCGCGCCGCGCTCGAAGACCGCTACGAGACCTTCGTCGCGAAGGACGCCGCGGAAGCGGCGCGCCTCATGCAGGACGTGCCGCCTGACGCCGTGCTGACGGATCTCCGCATGGCGGGCGAAGACGGCATGGCGGTGATCGACCGCGCGCTGAAGCTCCCGCACCAGCCCGTCTGCATCATGATGACGGCTTACGGCGACGTGGAGACGGCCGTCACGGCGATGAGCCGCGGCGCCTATTGGTTCTTCCAGAAACCCGTCGACCTCCGCCAGGTGGAACTGGTGCTCGAGCGCGGCCTCAAGGCCCGCACGACGGAGAAGGAGGTCGTCACGCTCAAGGCTCGCCTCGACCGTAAGTTCTCCCTCGGCGAAGTCGTGGGATCTTCCGCCGCCCTCCAGCACTCGATCGAACAGGTGCGTTCGGTCGCGTCCTCCAACGCGACCGTCCTCCTCCTCGGCGAGACCGGCACGGGCAAGGAGCTGTTCGCCCAGATGATCCATCAGGCGAGCCAGCGCTCGAAGGGTCCCTTCATGGCGGTGCATTGCGCCGCCATCCCGGCCAACCTCCTGGAGTCCGAACTCTTCGGCCATGAGAAAGGCGCCTTCACCGGCGCGAACGAACGACGCGTGGGCCGTTTCGAATCCGCGGACGGCGGCACGCTCTTCCTCGACGAGATCGGCGAGATCGACGCCACCACCCAGGTGAAGCTCCTGCGCTTCCTCGAGACCCGCTCCGTCGAGCGGCTGGGTTCGCATCGCCCGATCGCCCTGGATCTTCGTCTCGTGTGCGCGACGAACCGCGACCTCCAGCAGATGGTCAAGGAGGGCAAGTTCCGCGAAGACCTCTATTACCGCCTCTCCGTTGTCCCGCTGCGCCTGCCGCCCCTCCGCGAACGTACGGACGACATCCCTCTCCTGCTCGCCCACTACCTCGAGCGTTTCGCCAAGGAGAACGGCGCCGTGGCGCCGAAGCTTTCTCCCGAGGCGACGGCCATCCTCGTGCGCTATCCGTGGCCGGGCAACATCCGCGAGCTGCGCAACGCGTGCGAGAACCTCGCCGTGCTGCGCGCGGGCAAGACCGTCGGCCCCGCCGATCTCGACGCGCGTTTCACCATGCCCGTCTCCGGCGCGCCCGCCGTGGCGCCGGTTTCCGGCGCGGCGGGCAACCTCGACCGTACGCTGAACGAGAAGCAGCTCCTCAAGCAGGCGCTCGCCGCCGCGGCCGGCAATCGTACGCGCGCCGCCGAACTGATGGGCATCTCCCGCCGCACGCTGCATCGCAAACTCCTGCAGTGGCCGGAACTCGATCCGGGCCCCGAGACGGCGTGAGGTCCCTCTTCTTCCTTCTTTCCGTCTGCGCGGCGCAGGGCGCGGAACTCGTCGGGACCGACCTGCTCGACGGAGGGTTCGCGTCGGCGCTCCGCGCCGCAGCCGGCAAGGACGTCGCCGATTTCGCGGGCAGCCTGCCCGCCCGCCGGTCTTTCGTGGAAGGCCGCGCCGCGGCCGCCGTCCTGATGGTGCGGCCGGGCGAGGCTTCGCCCGTACCGGGCGCCCGCGAGTTCCGCCTGGCTTCCGCCGTCGTCGTGGTCGCGACGCATGGCAGCAACCAGATGGAGCAGATCACCTTCGAGCAGCTCGCGAACGCGTTCGCCAAGGACGCGCGCGCGCCGGCCCGGAATTGGAACGATCTGGATCCGCTCCTGCGGTCGGAGCTCATGACGCCGGCGTTGTCCTCACCGCCGGGAACGATGGTCCTCGAAGTCTTCCAAGGCCTCGTCCTGGAGGGTCAGGCTTTCCGACCGGACGTCCGCCTTCGTGTCGAGCCCTCCCTCGCCTCCGACCTGCTCGCCTCGCGCGCCGGGACGATCGTCCTCATGCCCCGCTCTCCTCTCAGCCGAGGCAGGGTTTTGCCGGTGGCTGACGGGAGACCCGGCAAGTCGGCCACCGCCTATGGTCCGGATGAGAACAACGTGCACAACGGGGACTATCCCTTGCAGGTGCCCCTTGTCCTTTATGTCCGCCCGGACAAGGTCGCAGCCCTCCGCCCTGCCCTGCGCTGGCTCTGTTCGGACGCCGCGGCCGACCTGCTGTCCAAACAGGGTCTGACCCCCTCCCCCGCGGCGGCCCGCACGGCCTTCCTCCAAAGGCTTGACACTCGCTGACCCGTTTGGTCTGCTCCTCGTCCAACGCGCGCGTAGCTCAATGGTAGAGTACCACCTTGCCAAGGTGGCTGTTGCTGGTTCAAGTCCAGTCGCGCGCTCCACTTTAAAAATGGAGCCAAAACCCGCCGAAACCCGGCGGGTTTTTCATTTACCGAGGTTCAGGCGACCCGAGGAATCGTGACGATCACCCGAAGGCCTTTCGGCCGGGCTGGTTCAGCCCCGGCGGACCCCCCGTGAAGTTCGGCGACTTGGCGGACGATGCTGAGGCCCAGCCCGCTCCCC
>JBEDDU010000148.1:0-5813 GCA_041176065.1 Verrucomicrobiota bacterium
TAATTCGGCCTAGGAGGACTTTCTAGAAGGAACGCAGGACTTACCCCAGATACCCCTGGTAAAGGGCGTCTGAGCCGACCATGGAGGTCCGCAGGGCCCCCGCCGGGAGCGTCACCCCATCCTGCCAGCCGGGCGCGGCCGGATTGCCCGAGCGCGGCGCGACGAACGCGTAAAGGTAGTCAGCCGAACCGGACGAAAGCATGGCCGAGGCGAGCCGCGGACCGGCCTCGACGAGCACGCCGGTGATCTTCTCCTGGGCGCAACGCTCCGCCCAGACCTTGAGGAAGGAAGCTTCGTCGCCGACGAGGGTCCAGACCTTGATTCCTTCCGCCTCATACCACGCGAGGTCGGACTTCTTGGCGGCGGCGCCGAGGCCGACGACGATGGTGCGCGGGCGGTGCGCGTCCTGGAAGAGGTTGAGCCCGGTCCGGCCGGCGGTCTTGAAATGACGATCCAGCACGAAGCGCACGGGACAGGTCTCGCCTTCGTCGCCGCGGGCGGTGAGACGCGGATTGTCGGCGAGCGCGGTGTCGGCGCTGACGGCGATGGCGGGATAGAGGCGGCGCAGGCGATGCACGTAGGCCTGGGCCGACGGTCCGGTGATCGCCCTGCCCTGCCCCGCGGGCAAGGTCAGCTTGCCGTCCAACGTGGAGGCCACCTTGAGCGCGATGAGCGGAGCGCCGCGGACGATCCAAGGGTTGAAGATCAGGTTCAGCTCGGCGCACTCCTCGCCGAGCACGCCTTCGACGACCGCGACGCCCTTGGCGCGCAGCAGTTCGAGGCCATGGCCCGCGTGGGCCGGATTCGGATCGCGGGCGCCCACGACGACCGTGCGGATACCAGAGGCCAGGATCGCGTCCACGCACGGCGGCGTGCGCCCATGCGTACAGCAAGGCTCAAGCGTGACGTGCAGGACGGCGTCCGCGGCGGGCTTGCGGCCCAGCGCGCGCAGGGCCATCACCTCGGCATGCGGCGCGCCGGCCTTGGAGTGGAAGCCTTCGGCGACGATCTTGCCGCCCTCCGTGATCACCGCCCCGACCATCGGGTTGGGGTGCGTGCGACCCCAAGCCTGACGGGCCAGCTCGAGGGCTCGCCGCATCGGAGGCTCGGAGACGGACGCGGACACGGTCAGCGGTTGCGCTTGCGCGAGACCGCGGCCTTGGGGCCGCCCGGGGTCAGCTGCGGTTCGGAGTAGTAACGGAATCCTTCGAGCTTACGGCGCTCGATGGCGCGGCCGAGCAGCTGCTCGATCTGCTGCAGGTGGTGCATCTCGTCCGGCGAGTAGAGCGTGAAGGCCTCGCCTTCGGCGGAGGCGCGGCCGGTGCGGCCGATGCGGTGGACGTAGTCTTCGGCGTGCTCAGGCACGTTGTAGTTGATGACGTGGGTCACGCCGCGGATGTCGAGGCCGCGCGAGGCGATGTCGGTCGCCACCATGATGCTGAACTTGCCGGACTTGAAGCCCGCGAGCGCGGCGGCGCGTTCGGACTGGGTGCGGTCGGCGTGCATCGTAGCGACGGGCGTGCCGTGGCCTTCGATCCACTCGGCGATGCGGTCGGCGTCGCGCTTGGTGCGGGTGAAGACGATGACGGACTTGTAGCCGCTCTTGTTGAGCAGGGCCAGGAGCAGGTCGTACTTCTGGAAGATGTCGACCGGGTAGATCGCGTGGTCGACCGTGTCGGCGGCGCCGAGGCCGGTGCGGACGTCGACCGTGACGGGGTCGCGGAGCGCCCAGCCCGCGATGCGGCCGATGGCGTCGGAGATCGTGGCGGAGAAGAGCAGCGTCTGGCGGTCCTTCGGGCAGTAATTGACGATACGGGTGACGTCCTCGATGAAGCCCATGTCGAGCATGCGGTCGACTTCGTCCATGATCAGCATCTGGATGGACTTCAGGTCCAGGATCTTCTGCTCATGCAGGTCGAGCAGACGGCCCGGGGTGGCGATGACGACGTCGACGCCCTCTTCGAGGGCCTTGACCTGGGCGCCGTAGCCCACGCCGCCGTAAAGGAGCGCGGTGCGGGTGCCGAAGTGCTTGCCGTATTTCTGGAAGTTCTCGTCGACCTGGACGGCGAGCTCGCGCGTCGGGACGAGCACGAGGCAGCGGGGCTTGCCGGCGGCGGGACCGAGGAGCGAAAGGGTCGGGAGCGCGAAGGCGGCGGTCTTGCCGGTGCCGGTCTGGGCGGCGCCGATGATGTCCTTGCGGGCCATGATGGCCGGAATGGCCTGGGCTTGGATCGGGGTCGGGGTCACATAGCCGTGTTCGGCTAAGGAGCGCAGGACTGGCTCGGGCAGACCGAGGTCGGAAAACGTAGACATATGGTCGGGTTAGAAAGCGATACGCCGGGGCAAAGGGAAAGGATAAAGGGAGGAAAACTCGGCTGAGAAGCCAAACCACGCAAGGGACGGGGCTTTTGCCCGCCTTCGGGTCCGGGTTTGACAATCCCCCCGAGATTCCCTGCATAGGACTTCCTTCCTCCCAAGGAAGGACGCACGGTGGTTGTAGCTCAGTTGGTTAGAGCACTGGTTTGTGGTACCAGGGGTCGGGGGTTCAAGTCCCCTCAATCACCCCACTTTGCAAGAGCCTCGGAGCAATCCGAGGCTCTTCTCATTTAGCCCCCGGCCTACCTAGCCCTGGCCCTAGCCCTCGCCCTAGCCCTGTTCTCAGCCGTGCGCTCCCTTGGACTTGAAATAGGCCTCGATGGCGTCGCGGATGGCCTTCTCGAGGACGTCGTCCTTGGCCTTGATCTCGGCGTCGATCGTCGGCTCACCGACCTGCGCGCCGCGGCGGAACCACTTCTCTCCGCTGAAGGAGAAGTGCTGTCCGTAGTAGGTGGCGTAGCTGACGTGGAACTTATAACCGGACGGATAGTTGGTCAGGAACACCGAAGCCTTGGCGACCGGGTAATCAGGCTGGACCTTCACCAGCGCCTTGCGGACCTCGGCGGTCACCTCCTTGGAGTCGCACTTGATCAGGTGATCCATGAAGCGCGCGTCGTCGAACTCCACCTGCATCGGGAAGAACACGCCGGACTTCATGCCATGGAAGGCGGTGCCGGGGACGCCGAAATAAAGCAGCGCGCAGGAGAGCAGCGTGACGCCCAGCAAGGAGGCCATCACGGCCAGCGGATGCATCGGCTTCTTCAGTTCGACGGAACACATGCGCATTAGGCATAGGCGAGGCCCACCCCGAATCAATCAGATTGGGGCGGGCCGGCCGGGCGTCACTTCAAGGTCTGCAGGTAGGCCTTCACGTCCTCGAGCTCCTGCGGCTTCAGGATCAGTCCCATCGGGGGCATCGGCGAGACGCCCAGCTTCTCGTAGCCCTTGGCGAGGACCTTGTTCGGCTCGGTCAGGGACTCGTGGATGTAAGCCGGCGTGGCGCGGGTGGCGATGCCGTCGAGCGCGGGGCCGATGGCGCTGCCCTTCCCTCCCACCATGTGGCAGGTGGCGCAGGCGGCGGTCGGGTGCTTGACGAAGATCTCCGCGCCGCGCGCGGCGTCACCGGCCGTCACGGGAGCGTCGCCGGCGACGGTCAGCTCGGAGAGGCGGACATCATCGTAGAACGAATCGCCGGTGGCGACGTGGAGGAGGTTGATGCTGGCCTTGGTGCGCTTGCCGCTGTTGAAGACGACCTCGACCTCGGTCCAATCCGATTCACGGGCGGTGACCTTCTCGGTCTCGGCGCGGCCGATGTGGTCGTTGAGGCTGGCCTTGCCGCGGAGGGCGTGGGTCTTGATCCAGGCGCTGAGGCGATACTCGGTGTTAGGCTTCAGCTCGACGTCGGCGAAGAAGCTCGTGTCGGCGTCGGCGCGGGAGATCGCGCGCATGGCGTGCTTGCCGGAGCGGACGTTCTTCGGGTCGATGACGATACCCCAGTTGGCATCCTTGTTGCCCGGACGGGCGCCGTAGTCGCGGCGCTTCCAACCGAGAGGGGTCTTCTTGTCGGCGGCGACGTCTTCGAAGCCGGGATTAGGCAGGAGGTTCGGGCCTTCGACGTAGGTGGCGGTCTTGTGCTTCTTGGCGAGCAGGCGAGCGGCTTCGTTCAGCCACTCGTCGGACTTCACGGCCGGATCGGCGGCGAGCTGGCGGACGAGCGTCTGCACTTCCGGCGAGGTCGGGAAGTCGGCCAGCTTCACGAGGGCGGCCAGGCGGGTGGCCGGAGCCTTGTCAGCCACGACGCCCGCGCCGAAGAAGAGCTTCTGGGCGGCGGCGTCGGCGCCCAGGGCGCGGATCGCGTTGCGGCGCAGCTCAGCCGAAGCGGAGAGCAAGGCGGCCTGATGGGTCGCGGCGTCGAGCTGCCCAAGCCCGTGGAGGGACCAGAGGGCGTGGATGGCGGCGACGTCGGCGGAGGACTTCACGACGAGGTCCCGGAGAGCCGGGGCGAGGTCGGCCTTCTTGCCTTCGACGATCAGGCGCTGGGCGCGGAGGCGTCCGTATTGGGTGCTGCCGGCGAGACCCGCGAGGAGGTCGGCGGAAGAATCGCCCTGCGCGGCCTTGGCGACATTGCCGGGCTTGTCCCAGACGATGCGGTAGATACGGCCGCGGGAGTGGTCGCGAAGGTCGTTCTCGTGCGCGCCGCCGACGCCGGTCTTGGCGTCATAGCCGCCACGGTTCACGCTGGGCGTAGGGTTGTGCTGGATGATGAAGTTCTGCCAGTCGGCGAACCAGATGGCGCCGTCGGGGCCGACTTCGGCGAAGACCGGCGACATCCATTCGTCGGAGCTGGCGACGAGGCTGTAGGCGTCCTTGGCGACATAGCCCGCCCCGTTGGGCTGCACGTCCATGAGGCCGATGAGCTTCATCGTCGGCTCGCAGACCATCGCCTTGCCCTGCAGGCGGGGCGGGAGCTGGGCGGAATAGATGAAGGTCGAGCCGGCGGCGGCGGTGTAGCCGCCCATGACGTCGACCTGACGGAAGTTCGGGGTGATCGTGTGGGCCTTGTCGACGACGTTGATCTTCTTGGCCGACATGCCGCGGGAACCCTTGGCCCACGCGGTCGCGGGGATGCCGCCGAAGAAGATCGGGGCGTTGTTGGCCGTGCCGCCGAAGGAGTCGCCGGCGGCGTTGGCGCCGTAGCCCCAGGTGTTGTTGGAGAACTGGTGGAGGAACTCGAGCTGGGAGCCGTCCGCGGTGAAGCGGTAGCTGCCCATGGCGAAGTTCTTCTTCTCGCCGCCGATCTCGCCGGCGAAGCCGCTGTAACCGACCGCGCCGCGGAGCCAGTTGTCATAGCCGTAGGACAGGCTGCTCGCCTGGGCGTGCGTGTCGCGGATGCCCCAGCCGGTCATGATGACCTGGCGGACGTCGGCCTTGTCGTCGCCGTCGGTATCCTTGAGGAAGACGAAGTTCGGGGACTGCGCGACGATCACGCCGCCGTTGGCGAAGACGAGGCTCGTCGGGATGTTGAGCTTGTCGGCGAAGACCGTGAACTTGTCGGCCTTGCCGTCGCCGTCGGTGTCTTCGCAGATCTTGATGGAGTCGTTGCCCTTCTGCTGGTCTTCCATCACGCCGTGCGGGTAGTCGCGGGTCTCGGCGACCCAGAGGCGACCGCGGGCGTCCCACGCGAAGGCGATGGGCTTCATGATGTCCGGCTCGGCGGCGAAGAGCACCAGCTTCAGGTCGGCGGGGACCTGGGTGCGCTCCATGCTGCCCTTGACGGAGTAGGGCTTCTGGAAGGTCAGCGGCTCGGGGCGCTTCTCGTAGTTGGCGACATTGCCGTTCTTCTCGCGGACCTCGGGCTCGCGCTGGGCGAGGAAGGCCTGCCAGGAAGCCTTGCGGTCGGCGGAGAGCGCGGCTTCCAGCTGCGTGCGGAAAGCCTC
>JBEDDU010000149.1:0-3151 GCA_041176065.1 Verrucomicrobiota bacterium
GTCCTTGGCCACGCAGCAGGCGCGGACGTCGCCCATCGGGGCTTCGAGCGCGTCCTGTCCGTCCTTGGGGAGTCCCTTCTTGCCGTTGCCGGCGACGGTGGTGATCACCTTGGTCGCGAGGTCGATGCGACGGACGCGGTTGTTCACGATATCGGCTATGTACATGAACTTGCCCGCGGGGTCGATGACGCCGCACATCGGGATGTTCATCTTCGCCTGGTCGGCGGGGCCGCCGTCGCCGGAAAAGCCGGACTTGCCCGTGCCGGCGAAGAGCGTCGCGACGTGCGTCTTCGGGTCGAGGCGCACGATGCGGTGCTGGAAGCTGTCCGAGGCGTAGATGGAACCATCCAGGCCGATGGAGATGTCGTGCATGCCGTCGTAGACGGCCGGAGCGAGGTCGAGGCGCTGCGCGGGCGCGGGCGGGATCATGCCCTTGGGGGCGCTGTCCCACTTCACTCCGGAGACGAACTCGATCTTGCCGCCGTGCAGCTTGAAGATGCGGTTGGCGGGCTGGAACTCGACGCCGTAAGCGTCGCCCTGCGCGTCGAAGGCGATGCTGAAGGGCTGGCGGATCTGTTCAGCGCCGGGGACCTTGATGACTTCGATGGCCGCGAACGCGGAGGCGGCGCAGGCGAGCAGGGGGAGCAGGCGGGAGAGCATGCGATGTTCATAGGACGGGTGTGGTCGGGTTCAAGCCTCGGCGGGGAAATGGTTCGACCTCGGCCGCGCGGCCCTCACCTTGGCGGCTCCCGTGAGCGCGCCGCTTCCTCTGATCGTCCGCGAACTGGGCGGCGCCGGTGCGCCGCTCGTGGTCCTGCACGGCCTGCTGGGTTCGTCGCGCAACTGGCAGTCGGCCGGCGTGGCCCTTGCCGAACGCGGTCATCGCGTGCTCGCGCCGGACCTGCGTAACCATGGCTCTTCGCCGTGGGGCGACGATTGTTCTTACGCCGCGCTGGCGGCGGACGTCATCGCGCTGCTCGACCGTCTCGCGCTCGGCCCCGTGCACCTCGTCGGCCACAGCATGGGAGGCAAGGCCGCGATGCGTCTCGTCATGGATCGACCTGACCTCGTCGCGCGCCTCACCGTCGTCGACATCGCCCCGCGAGCCTATTCCGATCGCGTGCGCGTCGAGTTCGCCGCCATGAACGCCTTGGACCTTTCCGCGGTGAAGTCGCGCAAGGACGCCGAGGAGAAGCTTACCGCGCAGGTACCCGAGTGGGGCATGCGTCAGTTCATCCTCACCAATCTGGGACAGGACGCGGAAGGCCGCTGGCGCTGGACCGTGAACCGCGAGGCGCTGACGAATTCGCTGCCCGAAATCCTCGGTAATCCGCTCGTCGCCGGGGAAGTCTGGGACGGACCGACGCGTTTCCTGCGCGGCGGAAAGTCGAATTACATCCGCGACGAGGACTTCAAGACCATCCGGGCGCACTTCCCGCAGGCCGATTTCGTCACGCTCGCGGAAAGCGGACACAACCCACACTTCGAGGCGCGGGCCGGGTTCGTCGAGGCGACGCTCACTTAGGCCGCCGACTTCGCCCGACGGCGGCGTAGCAGCAGGAAGCCGCCGGCCAAGACGACCGCGAGGGCGAGCATCAGTCCGCCGCAGATCAGCAGCATCCGTCGGCCGAGATGGCCCGTCGGCTCGTGGGCCTGGATCAGCGGAGACTCGTCGCCTGCGACCATCATCACCCAGCGGGCTTTCGCGCCGGGCTTCGTCTCGTCGACCAACCAGAGCAGCACCGTGTGCGGGCTCTCGTCGGGCAGACGCAGCAGGAAGTTCCGGGGCTCAGGCGTCCAGCTCCACTCCGCGCTCTCAAGCTGGTAGGTCTTCGCGAGTTCTTCCGCCGTGTGCTGGAAGGGCGAATCGGTCTCGAGCTTCGTGGCCGAAGAGAAGTCCGGCGCGCCGGCCGCTTCGGAGAGCGGGAACTGGTCCTTGCCGGTCGCGATCGTGAACAGTCCCTCCGCGGCCTTCGCCAGCTCGGCGCGTTCGCGGATGTTGTAGTTCGCCTCCAGGTCGGCGGTCACCTTGAGCGAGCAGGAGCCGTCGGCGTGCAGCGTGAGGCGGGAGAGGAGGACCTCGCCGTTATGGGCCGAGACGAACAAGGGGAGCACGAGGGCTCCCCAGGTCAGGACCAGCTGGCGCAACGCGCGGATCACTTGCGGTTCCAGCGCAGCACGCGGCCGAAGACGTTCCATTCGGTCTCGAGGATGTTGCCGTCGTTGTCGAAGCTGATGCCGTGGGGCGAGGTCACGACGCCGACGCGCCAGTCGGCGGGCTTCACGTTGGGCGTGTTGGTCTCCTTCTTGGTGCCCTTGGCGCCGGTGTTGTCGTTGACGCCGAGGGAGGCGACCATCTTGCCCTCCTTGTTCCAGACCGAGACGCGGCCGGCGATCTCGGCCACGCACATCAGCTCGCCGTGGAAAGAAGCGGAGGAGGGGTTGCGCAGGCCTTCCTTGGCGATCATCTGCGGGTTGGTGCCGTCGAGGTCGACGTGGAACATGCGGTTGTTGCCGCGGTCGAGGCAGAGCAGGCGGGCCGGGCTGAAACGCGTGTCGACGAAGACCTTGTGGGTGTTGGCGAAGCCCTTGCCGTCCACGACCTGCGTGGGGCCGCCGAAGACGGACTTGAACTTACCGTCCTTGTCGAAGACGAAGACCCAGCTCTTGCCGTAGCCGTCGACGATGTAGATGTCGCCGTTCGGGGCGACGTCGCAGCTGGTCAGCTTGAGGGCGTTGACGCTCTTGCCGGCCTTGTCCTTGCCCTTGCCCTTGTCGGCCGGGAAGGCGTCGGGCTTGATCTCCATGACGATGGTGCCGTCGAGCTTGGCCTTGAGGAAGCGCTGTTCGCCGAGGACGGCGCCGTAGAGGAATTCGCCTTCGGCGGACTTGCGGATCACGAAGCCGTGGAGCGACATCGGGAGGGCGAGGGTCTTCAGGTACTTGCCGTCCTTGCCGTAGACCTGGATGCCGGCGTCCTTCTCCTGGACGCTGACGTAGATGAGGCCGGCGGAGTCGACGGCGATCTCGCCGTGGCCGTTGCCGATGGTGGCTTTGCCGGGAGGCGTGCCGAGGAAGTCAGGCACGAGTTCGTATTTCACTTCGGCGGACGGGGCGTTTTTTTCGGTACAGGCCATGAAAAGAGTGCTGC
>JBEDDU010000150.1:0-2679 GCA_041176065.1 Verrucomicrobiota bacterium
TCCACCTGGGAGATGAGCGCGTCGGAGACCTTGCCGACGGGCGTATGGCCGGGCCAACGGGCGATGAACCCCACGCGCGTGCCGCCCTCGAGGATGCTGTATTTGCCTCCGCGGAAGGGGCCGGCGGGGGCATGCGCGGCGGCCTTGTTCCGCTCGACGGCCTGGTCCTTGTATCCGTCGTCGAGCACCGGGCCGTTGTCGGAGGTGTAGATCACCAAGGTGTTCTCGACGAGCCCCTGCCGGTCGAGTTCGGCGAGAATACGGCCGACCTGGTCGTCGAAGGCGACCACCGCGTCGCCACGCGGGCCGAGCGGGGTCTTGCCGGCGTAACGAGGATGATGGACGCGCGGTACGTGGTTCTCGTGCGAAGCGTAGTAGAGGAAGAAAGGCTTGTCCTTGTTGCGGGCGATGAAACCGCAGGCCTTTTCGGCGAAGGTATCGCCCATCGTCTCGTCGTTCCAGAGGGCCGCCTTGCCGCCCTTCATCCAGCCGATGCGGCCGACGCCGTTGACGAGGGCCATGTTATGTCCGTGGGACCAGTCCATCTTGAGCTTCGCCCGCTCGGCGTCCGTCTTCAGGTCGGGATCGCCCGGGAAAGGCTGCTTGTAGCTTACTTCGATGGGATCCTTCGGGTCGAGGCCGACGACCGAGCCGTCTTCCACGAAGACGGTCGGCACGCGGTCTCCGGTCGCGGCCATGATGAAGGAGTAGGCGAAGCCGATCTGGTTCGGCGAAGGGTCGATCTTCTTGTTCCAATCGACGTCTCCTGCGCCGAGACCCAGGTGCCACTTGCCGACGACGCCGGTGACGTAGCCGAGCTTGGCCAGGCTGGCGGCCATCGTCGGGCGTCCCGGCTTGATGATCAGACGCGCGTCGCCCGGGAGCACGCCGGTGCCTTGACGGCGCCAGGCGTATTCACCGGTCAGCAGCGAGTAGCGCGAAGGCGTGCAGGTCGCGGAGGTGCAGTAGGAGGAGGTGAAGCGCGTGCCCTGCGAGGCGAGACGGTCGAGGTTCGGGGTCGGGATCGCCTTCGCGCCATAGCAACCGAGGTCGCCCCACCCGATGTCGTCGGAGTAAAGCAGCACGATGTTCGGAGGGCGCTTCTCGGCCGCGAAGACGGAGAGCACGCAGGACAGGGCAACCAGGGGCAGGAGGCGCATGAGGGTCTTGTAAGCCCTTGGCCGGCGGAAACCAAGCCGACAGATAAGCCACCCCTTGCTTGCCAAGCAGGCCTTTCGACCTCAATCAGAGGGCGAACATGCGTTTCGCCAAATACCACGCCCTCGGCAACGACTACCTGGTGCTCGAGCCCAAGGACTGCCCCGCCCTCTTTTCGCCCGAAGCCATCCGCAAGGTCTGCCACCGTCACTTCGGCCTCGGGTCCGACGGCATCCTCTACGGTCCGATCGAACGCGACGACGGCACCTTCGGCCTGCGCATCCTCAACCCCGACGGTTCCGAAGCCGAGAAGTCCGGCAACGGCATCCGCATCTTCTGCCGCCACCTCCTCGAGACCAAGCGCATCAAGGAAGGCCAGGAGTTCCGCCTGCACACCCTCGGCGGCATCGTCCGCTGCGAGGTCTTCGACGGCGGCGCCCGTATCCGCGTCGAGATGGGCAAGGTCTCCTTCCGCGCCCCGGTGATCCCGCACGTCGGCGCCGACCGTGAAGTCCTCGGCGAAGAGATCACCGTCCTCGGCAAGACCTTCAAGTATTGGGCTGCGACCGTCGGCAATCCCCACTGCGTGATCCCGGTCGACGACCTGACGCCCGACCTCGCCAAGACCTACGGCCCGCACCTCGAGACGCACCCCAATTTCCCCAACCGCACCAACGTGCAGTTCATGAAGATCGTGGACCGCAAGAACGTGCGGATCGAAATCTGGGAACGCGGGGCCGGCTACACCATGGCCTCCGGCTCCTCCTCCTCGGCTTCGGCCGCCGTGGCCCGCAAAATGGGCCTGGTTGACGCGGATTTGACGGTTAATATGCCCGGAGGTCAGATTATCATTGGCATCGGTGAGGATTATTCCATCGTGATGACAGGCCCGACGACCCCCGTAGGCATCTTCGAGATGCACCCTGGAGTCCCGGTCCAAGACGTCGCCGTCTAGGCGATACGTCTTCCCGCTAGGTTTTCCTTCTTTGGCGCGTCCTTTCGGACGTCGCTTTTCACCGCACACCCTCTCCATGGCGCCGCGTCAGCCGTTGCCCAAC
Organism: Verrucomicrobiota bacterium; assembly: GCA_041176065.1. Lineage (GTDB taxonomy): Bacteria > Verrucomicrobiota > Verrucomicrobiia > Opitutales > UBA953 > UBA953. The sequence goes on from JBEDDU010000150.1 coordinate 2,217, forward strand.
ATCTCCGAAGACGACCTTATCGATCTCGCCGGCGGTGCGACCGTGCTCCTCGCCAAGGAGCTCGTGGCCAAGGGCAAGGTGAAGAAGGCACTTTGGACGCCCCCGGTCGCGGAGGCGCTGGTCGACGACGGCACGGAAACCCGCGAAGCCCGCTGGAACCTCCGCTCCGTCACCTTCCAGCGCAACGAATGCGGCTGCGACGTCTCGGTCGGCCGAAGGAAGCTATGCGTGCACTCCGTGGCCGCCTACCTCGTGCTCGCCGCCAAGGAGGGCTACCTGAAAGCCGAGTCCGCGACGCCGGCGAGACCGGCCGCCCCGCCCGGCAAACCGCCGACGACCGCGACGACCAAGGAAAAGACGGCTGACACTAAGAAGGAAAAATCAAAGCAAGCGGAAGCGACCCCGGCAGGACCCCGGCTCAAATCCCTCACCCTTTCGGAAAAACGCGGCACGCCCATCGAGG
>JBEDDU010000151.1:0-4559 GCA_041176065.1 Verrucomicrobiota bacterium
AACGACCCGGAGGTGATGTCCGAGATCGAGACCAAGGTCCGCTCGATCGGCATGAAGGCGGCGATCCAGCGCTGGCTGGACGAACTCCGCGCCAAGCATCACGTCCAGGTTCGCTGAGATGGACTCCGCCCGCCGCGACCCCGCCGACAAGACCGGCCGGGTTCCCGCCGCCTACGCCTGCAAGGCGTTCCCGCGACGCTGCGCGGGCGTGCTGCTGCATCCGACGGCCCTGCCCGGCGAAGGACCCGTCGGCTCGCTCGGCGCCGAAGCCCGCCGCTTCGTCGACATCCTCGCCGCCGCCGGTTTCGGCTGGTGGCAGGTCTGCCCGCTCGGGCCTACCGGTTACGGCGATTCGCCCTACCAGGCGCTCTCCGTCTTCGCCGGCAACCCTTACCTGCTGGACCTCGCCGACCTCGGCGCGCGCAAGCTGCTCACGCCCGAAGAGATCGCCGCGTTGCGGCGCGGGAGCGACGGACGCACCGACTACGGCCGGCTCTGGAACCAGCTGCGCCCGGCCCTGCAGCTCGCCGCCCGGCGCGGCGCGAAGACGCTGAAACAGAACGCCGCCTTCCGCCGCTTCCGCGAGGAGCAGGCCGGCTGGCTCGGCGCCTGGTGCCGCTTCTCCGCGCTGCGCGAGGCCAACGGTTTCGCGGCCCCGGACCGATGGGACATCGACGAAGCCCCCGCCGAAGCCGTCGCCGAGGCCGAGGTGCTGCAGTTCCTTTTCGCCGAGCAATGGAAGTCGCTCCGCGCTTACGCGCACGGCAAGGGCGTGCGCTTCTTCGGGGACGAACCCATCTACGTCTCCGCCGACGGCTGCGACGCGAAGACCCGTCCCGAACTCTTCCAGCTCGACGCACAGGGCCGGCCGACCGCGGTGGCCGGCGTGCCGCCCGATTACTTCGCCGCGGACGGCCAGCTCTGGGGCAATCCGCTGTATGACTGGGACCGCCACGCGGCCGACGGCTTCGCCTGGTGGAAGGCGCGGGTCCATCACGACCTAGAGCTCTTCGACGCGATCCGCATCGACCACTTCCGCGGCATCCATGACTACTGGAGCGTACCCGCGGGAGCGCCGAACGCCCGCGAAGGCAAGTGGTGCGAGGGACCCGGCCTCGCCTTCACCGGCGCGCTGGACGGCCTGCCGCTGGTCGCCGAGGACCTCGGCCTGCTCTCCCCCGGGGTCGACGTGCTCCGCCAGGCCTCCGGCCTGCCCGGCATGTCGGTGCTGCAGTTCGGTTTCGGCGGCCCGCCCGAGGGCAACCCGCATTTCCCGGCGAACATCACCGCGGACCGCGTCGTCTATACCGGCACGCACGACAACGATACCGTCGTCGGCTGGTACGCGCAGGCGTCGGCCGAGGAACGCGCGCGCGTCGAGGCCGTCTTCGGCGCGATGACCGCCCCGCACGTCACGCTCGCCGAAGCCGCGCTGGCTTCGCCCGGCGTGGCCGCCTTCATCCCCGTGCAGGACCTGCTCGGGCTCGGCGCCGAAGCACGCTTCAACACGCCCGGCAATCCGCAGGGCAACTGGGGCTGGCGCATGAGCGACCTGCAGCTGACCACGCTCGCGGCGTCGGCCGGAGCTTGGAAGCAGCGGCTGAAGGCCGCGAACCGGCTCAGCGCGTAAGGCGGCGGTATTTCGGACGGCGCGGCGTGTCCGACTCGAGGCCGAGGCGCTTGCGACGGTCTTCGAGGTAGTCGCCGTAGTTGCCTTCGTGCCAGACCACCGTGCTGTCATCCTCGAAAGCAAGGATGTGCGTGGCCACGCGGTCGAGGAACCACCGGTCGTGCGTCACGATCACCGCGCAGCCCGCGAAGCCCTCGAGGGCGTCTTCGAGCGCGCGGATGGTGTTCACGTCGAGGTCGTTGGTCGGCTCGTCGAGCAGGAGCACGTTGGCGCCGGACTTGATGAGGCGCGCGAGGTGGATGCGGTTGCGTTCGCCGCCTGACATCACGCCGACCTTGCGCTGCTGGACGTCGCCGGTGAAACCGAAGCGGGCCGCGTAGGCGCGGGCCGGCACCATGATCTTGCCGAGATGGACCATCTCCTGGCCGTCGGAGATCGCGGACCACAGCGGCGCGTCGGCCGGGAGCGAATCGCGGGACTGGTCGACGTAGGCGATCTTGACCGTGTCGCCGACCGTGAGGGTGCCTTTGTCGGGTTTCTCCTGGCCCGTGATCATGCGGAAGAGCGTCGTCTTGCCGGCGCCGTTGGGGCCGACCACGCCGACGATGCCGCCGGCGGGCAGCGAGAAGTTCACGTCGTCCATCAGGATGCGGTCGCCGTAGCCCTTGGACAGGCCGCGGGCCTCGATGACGGCGCCGCCGAGGCGGGGGCCGGGCGGGATCCAGATCTCGGCCGCCTTCTCCTGCTGGTTCTGGTCCTGCGTGAGCATCTGCTCGTAGGCGCGTAGGCGCGCCTTGTTCTTGGCCACGCGGGCCTTGGGCGAAGCGGCGGCCCACTCTCGTTCGCGCTCCATCGAGCGGGAGCGCGCGGCGGACTGCTTCTCCTCCATCTCGAGGCGTTGCTGCTTCTGCTGGAGCCAGGAAGAGTAGTTGCCCTTCCAGGGGATGCCGCGGCCGCGGTCGAGCTCGAGGATCCAGCCGGCGACGTTGTCGAGGACGTAGCGGTCGTGGGTGATCGCGATGACCGTGCCCTTGTAGCCCTGCAGGTGGCGTTCGAGCCAGGCGACCGTGTCGGCGTCGAGGTGGTTCGTCGGCTCGTCGAGCAGGAGGATGTCCGGCTCCATCAGCAGCAGGCGGCAGAGCGCCACGCGACGCTTCTCGCCGCCGGAAAGCGCGGAGACCACCGCGTCGCCAGGCGGGCAGCGCAGGGCTTCCATCGCCATCTCGATGCGGGCGTCGAGGTCCCAGCCGCCGCGCGTGTCGAGGATGGACTGGATCTCGCCTTGGCGGGCGAGGATCTTCTCCTGCTCCTTCGCGTCGTCGGTCTCGGAGACCTTCACGAACGTCTCGTCGTATTCCTCGAGCAGGGCCTTCATCGGGCCGGCGGCCTGCATCACGCACGCCTGCACCGTCAGGTGTTCGTCGAGGCGCGGCTCCTGGGCGAGGTAGCCGAGCGTGTAGCCGGGCACCTGGCTGATGGCGCCGTCGAACTCCTTGTCCTCGCCGGCCATGATCTTGAGCAACGTCGACTTGCCCGAGCCGTTGAGTCCGAGGACGCCGATCTTGGCTCCATAATAGTAGGACAGTGAAATATCGCGGAAAACGGGTTTCTTTTCGAAGTACTTCGTGACCCCCGTCATCGTGAAGATTACTTTTTCGTCGGCCATGAGGGAAGGTTCGGCGAAGACCCCCCGGGGGCAAGCGGAACCTCCGCCCCCCGGGGCCGACCGCACTTGACATCCCCCCGGGGGTGGCCAAGGTAACCGTCAGTTCACCTTTACCGAGGTGGGTCCTGCCGGACCCGCTTTTTTTGTCCCCAAATCATTTCACCGAAAAACCCGCACCCATCACCATGAGCGTCGATATCAAACCCTTCCTCCAATATCTCGAAAAGGAGAAGAACATCAAAAAAGAAGAGGCCTGCGCCCTCATCGTCGAGGCCATCAAGTCCTCCGTCGAGAAGTCGGTCATGGCCGGCCAGAACGTCGAAGTGAACGCCGACCCCGTGTCCGGCAAGCTCGAGGCCCATGTCGTCCTGCGCGTGACCGACTCCGTATCCGACCCGCTCCAGGAGATCAACCCGGTCGCCGCCTCCCTCATCGACGCCGACATCAAGGTCGGCCAGGAAGTCCGCAAGCCGATCAAGGTCGAGGACCTCGGCCGCATCGCCGCCAAGACCACCCAGCAGCTGCTCAACCAGCGCTTCCGCAAGATCGAGAAGGACCAGGTCTTCCAGGAGTACAAGGACAAGGTCGGCGACATCGTCACCGGCACCGTCCGCCGCACCGAGCGCGGTAACGTCGTGATCGAACTCGGCACCGCCGAAGCCGTCCTCACCCACAAGGAGCGCTGCCACGGCGACGAATTCCGCACCGGCGACCGCATCCGCTGCCTCCTCCTCGAGATCCGCGAAGACCCCCAGCGCGGCCGCGAGTTCGTGCTCTCCCGTGCCAACCCGGCCTTCGTCCGCCGCCTCCTCGAGCTCGAGGTCGCCGAGATCGCCGACAAGACCGTCACCATCGCCGCCATGGCCCGCGACCCGGGCTACCGCACCAAGATCGCCGTCGACTCGCGCGACCCCAAGGTCGACCCCGTCGGCGCCTGCGTCGGCGCCCGCGGCGCCCGCGTCCGCAACATCGTCAAGGAGCTCGGCGGCGAGAAGATCGACATCATCCGCTACCACGCCGAGCCGCTCAAGCTGCTCGAGGAAGCCATCCGCCCGGCCAAGCCGCGCAACGTCCGCATCGACGAGCGCAGCCGCTCCATCTTCTTCGAAGTGGATGAGGATGACATGCGCATCGCCATCGGCAGCAAGGGCCGCAACGCCCGCCTGACCGGAAAGCTCATGGGCTGGGGCTCGACATCTCCAAGGCCAGCCACGTCCCTGAGTCGCAGGAGCAGCAGCTCGGCGAGCGCGCCCAGCGCCTGAG
>JBEDDU010000152.1:0-3680 GCA_041176065.1 Verrucomicrobiota bacterium
TGGTATGTCCTCGGTGAAGAGGTGAAGGCTTTCGAGGCGGAGTTCGCCGCCTGGACCGGTTCGCCGCACTGCGTCGGCACGTCGGATGGCCTCTCGGCGCTTATCCTCGCCCTGCGCGGCTGGAAGGAGCTGGGTCTCCTGAAGGACGGCGACGCCGTCGCAGTCCCGGCCAATACCTACATCGCCTCCATCCTCGCCATCACCGAGAACCGCCTCCGCCCGGTGCTCGTCGAGCCGGATGAAGACACCTTCAACCTGGGCGCCGCCAAGCTCGCCGCCGCGCTGACGCCGGACGTGAAGGCCGTCCTCGCCGTCCATCTCTACGGCCAGCTGGCTGACATGCCGGCGATCGCCAAGCTCTGCCAGGAGCGAGGCCTGCTCCTGCTCGAAGACGCCGCGCAGTCCCACGGCGCCCACATCGGTGGCGTCAAGGCCGGCGCTTGGGGCGACGCGGCTGCCTTCAGTTTCTACCCCGGCAAGAACCTCGGCGCCCTCGGCGACGCCGGCGCGCTCACCTGCCAGGACCAGAAGCTCGCCGATATGGTCCGCGCGCTGCGCAACTACGGCTCGCACGAGAAATACAAGAACCTCGTCCAGGGCCCCAACGACCGCCTCGACGAACTCCAGGCCGCCTTGCTCCGCGTGAAGCTGAAGCACATCGACGCCGATAACGCGCGCCGACGCGAGATCGCCGCCCGCTACCGCAGTGAGATGAAGGCCCCGAACGTCCGCCTGCCGTCCGTCCGCGCCGGTGAAGATTCCCACGTCTGGCACCTCTTCGTGGTCCGCGTGCCGGATCGCGCCGCCTTCCAGCAGCGTCTGCTCGACCGTGGCGTGCACACGGCGATCCATTACCCGATCGCCCCGCACCAGCAGCAGGCCTACGCGAAGGAGCTCGGCCATCTGCGGCTTCCGCTCTCCGAAGCCCTGCACCGCGAAGTCGTTTCGCTGCCCGTCAGCCCGGTGATGACCGACGAACAGGTGGCGCACGTGATCGCGGGGGTGAATGGGTGAAGAGCAGAGGCTAGGAGGCTCTGAAATTAAGGTGCAAAAGTGCGACCGGCCTGCGGCCTGTGCAAAGGTGCAAACGTGAGAACATTTCAGGGCCAGAGCTGGGGCTAGGGCTTGGGCCGGGCCGCCGAACGGTGGCCGCAAGTTAGGGCCCTGTAAGCCCGATCAACTTGCCTCGACGTCTTCTGGCTCTAGCCCCAGCCCTGGCCCTCAAAAACACCTTTGCACTTTTGCACAGGAGCTTGGCTCCGATTTGCACCTTTGCACGGCTTGCTCGCTCTCCGCCCGCTCACCTCACCGCCTCCGCCAACCCATGCCCGAACCGGCAGATTTCTTTCTTCGCGCGGGAGAGGAAGAGCTTGAGCGATTTGCCCAGCGGGCGGCGGGCTTTGCCCTTGTCCTGATAGCCGATGGTGCTGGTGGTGTGCGCCACGGGCGCGAGGACGACCGGCATCGGTCGGATGCCGCGGACGCGCAGGCCGGTTTCCCACGGACGGTCCAACGCATGGTCGACCTGTTCGGTGATCGGGCGCATCGACTTCAGGAGCGTCTCGGCGGCGCGGCGGTTCACGACATAGGCGGCGGAGGAAGTCGTGCGCGTCAGGTGGGCGACGAGGCGATGGCCGCCGCCGAGTTCGCGCTTCTTCACGGGCATGCCGGAGTGGAAATTGAAGAGCTTCACGAGGTCCCAGTCATCCTTCTCGGCCAGCGAGCGGAGCACGTCCGCGCAGGCGGGCAGGACTTCCACGTCGTCTTCGAGGATCACGCACCAAGGGGCGTCGGTCTTCAGGAAGGTCTCCATGGCCTTGAGGTGGCTGAGGTAGCAGCCGACTTCGCCGGCCCGCGGCATGTCGAGACGGTTACGCCAGGCGTAGGCGGGTAGGTCCACGAGCTTCTCCCATCCGGGGACGTCCTTGCCCATGACGGCGGGCAGGCGCTCGAAGCCGAGGCCAAGCCGGGCGAGGTTGTCGCGGACCGAGGCCATCCGCTCGGTGTCGCGGTCGAGGTTGATCACGTAGATGAGCGGGGCCATCGGCCGAGATGCTTGCGGGCGCGGGGCATCTTTCAATCCGATAGGCAAGCCCCTGCTTTTGGTTCGTCACCCCGGACCTGCGGGCCTATCCGTTCCTCAGGGATGAAGATTCTCCACCTCTCCAAGATGGATAGCGGCGGCGGGGCCGCCGACGGCTTCGTGCGGATCCATCGTGCGCTGCTCGCGGAAGGCCATGAATCCGTCGCCTACGTCATCAAGCAGAAGCGCCGCGACGTCCCCGCGATGGTCGACGCCCGCCGCCTGCTCGGGCCGTTCGCGAAGCTCGCCTGGGGGCTCGGCCGTATCTGGGCGAAGCTGAGCCGGCTCCATCTCAAGCCCGTCGGGGTCTATGACTTCGATGCCGAGGCCAACTTCCCGGCGGAGCCGATCATCCGCGACGCCCGCGCCCGCTCCGAAAAATGGGACCTCGTCCTCATCCATTGGTCGGGCGCTTTCGTGCGACCGGAGACGATCCGGGAGATCGCCGGCGCCCTCGGGGCCCGTGTCGCCCTCTGGCAGGTGGACATGGCCCATGCCACGGGCGGATGCCATTCCAACCTCGGCTGCGAGAAATACCGCACCGGGTGCGGAGCCTGCCCGTTGATCGCCTCCTCCGATCCGCAGGATGTCTCCTCGATCCAAGCCGCCCGGCGTGCGCGTCTGTGGAAGGAGCTCGATGCCGTCGTGCTGGCGCCCAGCGGCTGGTCCGCCCGGCAGGCGAAGGAGAGCGCCATCCTGCGCGACCTCGAACTGCGGACTTTCCCCATCCCGCTCGACCTCGCGGCGTTGCGCCCGACAGCCGATCCCGCGGCGGCGCGGCGTGAACTGGGCCTGCCGGCCGAAGGACGCATCGCGCTCGTCCGTGCTCTCGACCCCGCGCTCACTTATAAGGGCTTCGGCCTTTTCCTCGAGGCCCTGCGTCAGCTCGACGCCCAAGGCGTCGCCCTGCATGTCGCCGTCATCGGCGACCGTGGCTTCGTCCCCGCCGGCTTCCGGCATGTCGGCGTCACCGAACTCGGCCCGCAGCGAGGCGACGCGGCCTTGGCGCGCGCCTACCAGGCCGCCGACTTCTTCGTCAGCCCTTCGACCAACGAGACCGGCCCGATGATGGCCGGGGAAGCCATGGCCTGCGGCCGTCCGCTCATCGCGTATCCGATCGGCATCGCGCCGGACCTCATCGAGCCGGGACGTAACGGGACGATCATCCAGCCGGTCGGCGATGTCGCCGCCCTGGCCGCGGCGTTGCGTGAATACGCCGAGATGCCTGCGGCCGAACTCGCCGCCCGGCAGCAGGCGGCCGCCGATTCCGCTGGGCGAATCTTCTCGGCCCGCTACTTTGCGGAACAGGTCCAAGCCGCCCTGCGCCGATGAAGTACGCCTCCGTCCTCTACCGCGATTACGCGGATAACTCCCTGTTCAAGGCCGGGGCAGGGGAGAACAACGGCGAGTTCTACCTTCCTTACGTCAAGCTCCGGGAGCGCTTCCTGGCCGCGGGCATCGAGCTGAACACGCCGGACGTCAACGCCGGCCGTCCGGTGGAGTTCGAGCTGCACATCAACTGCCGCCGGCAGGACCCTTCGGCCCGCGCCTACGTCTACCTTTACGAGAACCCGCTGATCCGGCCGCTCAACCGCGA
>JBEDDU010000153.1:0-3828 GCA_041176065.1 Verrucomicrobiota bacterium
GACGCCTTCGAGATGGACGGGGGCGACGGCCGTGACGACCGCGAGGTCGGGACGCAGCACCTCGGCCGAGACGCCGAGCTCGCCGGGCAGGCTCATCCCCGCCACGATCACCGCGTAGCGGTGACGGGCCGGGTCGGCGCGCAGCAGCATGAGCGGCACCCCGATGGTGTTGTTGAGGTTGGCCTCGGTCGCGAAGGCGTCGGCGCCGAGCAGCGCGGCGAGCAGCTCCTTCGTCGAGGTCTTGCCGACGCTGCCCGTGATGCCGATGACGACGCCGGGGAAGGCCGCGCGGGCGCGGGCCGCGATGCGGCGGAGCGCGACGAGCGGAGCGGCGACCACGAGCTGCGGCAGCGGATCGTCGACCGGCCGGCCGACGAGGGCGCCGGCGGCGCCCTGCGCGCGGGCGGCGCCGCGGACATCATGGCCGTCGCGGCGTTCGGTGCGCACGGCGACGAAGGCCTCGCCGGCGCGCAGGGCGCGCGTGTCGATGCCGAAGCCCGTGACGGACGCGGCGGGCGCGGCGGTCCAGCGCCCGTCGGTCCAGGCGGCGAGGTCGGCGGCGGCGTAGGCGGGGCTCATGCGGAGAGGCCCCTCCGGAGCTCGAGGATCTCGCGGACGACCTGACGGTCGTCGAACGGCACCACGGTGTCGGCGAATTCCTGGGTCGTCTCGTGGCCCTTGCCCGCGATCACGACGCAGTCGCCGGCCTTGGCCGCGGCCAGGGCGCGGCCGATGGCGTCGCGCCGGTCGGCGACGAATTCGACGGACGGCAGCGGACCGAGGCCCTCGCGCATGTCGGCGAAGATGCGTTCGATCGGCTCCTTGCGCGGGTTGTCGGCGGTCGCCCAGGCGAGGTGCGCGAGGTCGGCGACGGCCTTGGTCATCGCGGGGCGCTTGCCGCGGTCGCGGTCGCCGCCGCAGCCGAAGACGCAGAGCACGCGGCCGGGCGTGATGTCGCGGAGCATGCGCAGCGCGTTGCGGAGGGCGTCGTCGGTGTGCGCGTAGTCGACGAAGACGGGATAGGGCTGGCCGGCCTCGACGCGTTCCATGCGGCCCGGGACGCCGGGGAAGGCGGCCAGCGCCGGCGCGAGGGCGAGCGGATCGCGGCCGAGCGCGGCGGCCATCGCGAGGGCGCAGAGGACGTTGGCGACGTTGTAGTCGCCCGGCAGGGCCGACTTGAAGACGGCGGAGCGGCCCGCGTGGCGGACGGTGAAGCCCGCGCCGCCCGTGTCGAGGGCGAGGTCCGTCGCGCGGACGTCGGCGTCGGCCGCGCGCCGGTAGGTGAGCACGGCGCCGCGGCGGCGGCAGGCCTCGGCCAGGACGCGGCCGGCCGGGTCGTCGACGTTGATCACGCTGACGTCGGGCACGGGGCCGTTGCGGCCGTCGAAGAGCGCGGTCTTCGCGTCGAGGTAGGTCGCCAGGTCGCCGTGATAGTCGATGTGGTCGCGCGTGAGGTTGGTGAAGGCCGCGACGTGGAAACGGAAGCCATGGACGCGCTCCTGGTGCAGCGCATGGGAGCTGACCTCGAGGCAGGCGCCCGCGCAGCCCGCGTCGGCCATCTGGCGGAAGAAGGCGGCGAGGTCGGCCGCATCCGGCGTCGTCTTATAAGAGGGGATCGAACGGCGGCCGAGGTGGTAGCGGACCGTGCCGACCAGCCCCCACTGCGAACCGTCGGCCTGGAGCAGGTGGCGCAGCAGCATCGACACGGTCGTCTTGCCGTTGGTGCCCGTGACGCCCGCGAGGCGGAGCGACTCCTCGGGGTGGCCGTGGAAACGGCGGGCGACCTCGGCGAGCATGCGGCGCGGGTCGGCGACCTGGGCGGCGGCGACGGCGGGCAGGCCCGAGACCGGTTCGCCGGAGACGATCGCGGCGGCGCCGCGGGCGATGACGTCGTCGAGGAAGGCGTGGCCGTTGGCGCGGAGGCCCGGCAGGGCGAAGAAGAGCGCGCCCGGGATGACGCGGCGGCTGTCCGTCACGATCGTGGTCACGCGCACCGAACCGTCGCCGGCGCGGCCGAGGACGGGCAGTCCCTGCAAAAGGGCGTTGAAGGTCGGGCGTTCCGTCGAGGCGGGCATCATCGCGGGCGGAGGCGTCATCGGCCGAGGTCGGCCACGGGGCCGCGCGGGAGGGTGGAGACGGGCGGGAGGTCGAGCCAGCGGATGCACTTCTCGGCGACGTCGCGGAAGACCGGCGCGGACACCTTGCCGCCGTAGCCGACGCCCTCGCCCTGCGGCTCGTCGATGATCACGGTGATGGCGAGCTTCGGGTCGCCGACGGGGAAGAAGCCGGCGAACGAGGCGACGTGGTGGGCGGAGGAGTAGCGGCCGTTGACGATCTTCTGGGTCGTGCCCGTCTTGCCCGCGACCTCGTAGCCCGGGATGTCGGCGACCGGGGCGGTGCCGCCCTTGCCGCAGACGGCGCGGAGCAGCGTGGCCATCTGCGAAGCGGTGGCGGGCGTGATGGCGCGGCCGCGCGAACGCGGGGCGTAGTCGAGGATGGTCGCCTTCGTCTTCGGGTCCTCGACGCGGAGCACGAGCTGGGGCTGCATGAGCAGGCCGTCGGCGGCGACGACCGACATCGCGAGGTGCATCTGCATCGCGGTCACGCTGACCGAGTGGCCCATCGGGACGCGGGAGATGGTGAGGCCGTCCCAGCGCTTGGGCGGGATGAGCAGGCCGGGCACCTCGGCGCCGGTGATCAGGCCCGTCGGCGCGCCGAAGCCGAAGGACTTGATGAGGGCGAAGAAGCGGTCCTCGCCGAAACGTTCGGCGTACTGCATGCCGACCTGGACGGTGCCGCGGTTGGAGGACTCGCGGACGATCTGGCGGATGTCGGCCGAGCCGATGGCGTGCGAGTCGGCCGGAAGCGAGACCATGCGGCCGCGGTAGGGCACGCTCGTGGCGCCGCAGTCGTAGACGGAGTTCGGCGTGATGAGGCGCTCCTCGAGCGCGCCGGCGACCGCGACGATCTTGAACACCGAGCCCGGCTCGTAGACGTCGGACACCGCGCGGTTGCGCTGGCTGTCCATCGGCGCGGCCTTGGGGTCGAAGAAGCGGTTGAGGTCGAACGTCGGCCAGTTCGCGAGGCCGAGGATCCGGCCGGTCCGCGGCTCGCTGACGATGATGACCGCGCCCTTCGGATTGTAGCGGGCCGCGGCCGCGGCGAGCGCCTCCTCGCAGCTCTTCTGCACGAGGCTGTTGAGGGTGAGGACGACCGTGCTGCCGTCGACGGGGGCGACCTCGCGGAGACGGATGCTGGCGAGCTCGCGGTGGCGCCCGTCGCGTTCGGATTCGATCCAGCCCTTCTGGCCTTCGAGGAGCGGGTTCATCACGCTCTCGATGCCGGCGGCGGGGACGCCCTCCTTGTTGACGTAGCCGATCACATGCGCGCCGAGCTGGCCCTTGGGGTAGCTGCGGCGGTACTTGAGCTCGGAGCGGAGCGCCTTGATGCCGAGGGCCTTGACCCGCTTGACGACGTCCTCGCCGGCCTCGCGGGCGAGCACGGCCCAGCGGATGACGTGCTCCTCGCCGGCCGCGTCGACGCGCACGGTGGTGTCGAAGGCCTGGCGGACCTTGGCGGCGGACAGGCCGAGCACGACGGCGACCTCGCCCGCGCGTTCCCGGTCGGCCTTGGTGAGCACGTCGGGATCCACGCCGATGTCCCACACGTCCTCCGACACGGCGAGCAGGTTGTCCTGCGCGTCGCGGATCTCGCCGCGGCGGCACGGTTTCTCCTGGAGCACGCGGCGCGCCTGCAGCGCTTCCGCGCGCAGGCGAGGGGCGTCGACCCAATGCAACCAGACCAGCCGCGCGACCACGGCCAGGAAGC
>JBEDDU010000154.1:0-9688 GCA_041176065.1 Verrucomicrobiota bacterium
GATGGGAGGAATCGGTCGACACGCCGATGCGGCGGGCGACGCGACGGATTTCGCCGGGGCGGAACCAAGCGGACTCCAGGAGCACGTCGGTCGTGGCGGCGGTCACGCCGGAATCGGCGCCACCCATAACCCCGGCGACGACGAGCGGGCGCTGGGCGTCGGCGATGACGCAGACGCCGGGCTCGAGCTTCACCTTCTTGCCGTCGAGCAGGACGATCTCTTCGCCTTCGCGGGCCGGGCGGGCTTCGATGCCTTCGGAAACCTTGTGCGCGTCGAACGCGTGGAGCGGCTGGCCGAGTTCGAGCAGCACCCAGTTCGTGATGTCGACCACGTTGTTGATCGGACGGAGGCCGGCGGCCTCGAGGTCGCGGCGGAGCCATTCCGGGCTCGGGCCGACCTTCACGTTCTTCAGCGTGCGGAGCGTGTAGTAAGGGCAGAACTCGGAGGACGAGCGGACGAACTTCACCGCATCGGCGGCGGAAGGCGTGGCAGCGAGGCCGGCGGCCGTCTTCACCGTGAGCGGCTTGAGCGTGAGGCCCAGCGCGGCGGCGAGGTCGCGGGCGACGCCGCGGAGGCCGAGGCAATCGCCGCGGTTAGGCGTGACCGAGATCTCGAGCACCGTGTCCGGTGCGCCGAAAAGGGAGTTGAGCGGCGTGCCGATGGCCGGCTGGCGCGGCGTCAGGATGAGGAGGCCGTCCTCGCCCTTGCCGAGGCCGAGTTCTTCGGAGGAGCACATCATCCCCGCCGAATCGACGTCGCGGAGCTTCGAGACCTTGATCTCGAAACCACCCGGCATCACCGTGCCCGGGAGAGCGACCGGCACGCGGTCGCCCGCCTTGAAGTTCTTGGCGCCGCAGACGATCTGGCGGAGCGAACCCTCGCCGGCGTCGACCTGGCAGACCCTGAGGCGGTCGGCCTTCGGGTGCTTCTCGAAGGACTTGATCTCGCCGACGACCACGAGGGGCAGCGGGGCGAGGCCGAAGGTCGTGACCGACTCCACCTCGAGGCCGAGCATCGGGAGGACTTCCGCGACGCGCTCCGGGGTGACGCCGGCGAGGTCGAGGTGACGGGAGAGGGCTTGGAAAGAGACTTTCATGGCTTAGGCGAACTGGCGCAGGAAGCGCGTGTCGTTGTTGTAGAAATGGCGGATATCGTCGATGCCGTGGACGAGCATCGCGATGCGTTCGAGGCCGAGGCCGAAGGCGAGGCCGGACCATTCCTGCGGGTCGAGGCCGCAGAGCTCGAGGACCTTCGGGTCGACGAGGCCGCAGCCCATGATCTCGAGCCAGCGGTCGCTGAGGCGGCCCAGGTTAGGCGAGCGGAGGTCCATCTCGAAGGACGGCTCGGTGAACGGGAAGAACGACGGACGCAGGCGGATCTCGGCGTCGGCGCCGAACGTCTCCTTCACGAAGAAGTCGAGCACGCCGCGGAGGTCGGCGAGCGTCACGTTACGGTCGATCCAGAGACCCTCGACCTGGTGGAAGTTGGCGGAGTGCGTCGCGTCGACCGCGTCGCGGCGGAAGCAGCGGCCCGGGGCGACGATGCGGAACGGCGGCTTGCGCGAGAGCATCGTGCGGACCTGCACGCTGGACGTGTGCGTGCGGAGGAGGATCGCCTCGTCGGCCTTGCGGGGGGCGTCGGCGGAGCGGAACGCCTTCGGCATGTAGAGCGTGTCCTGCATGTCGCGGGCCGGGTGGTCGGCGGGCGTGTTGAGGGCGTCGAAGCAATGCCACTCCGTCTCGACCTCGGGGCCTTCGGCGACGACGAAGCCCAGCTTGCGGAAGGAAGCCAGGATGCGTTCGCGGGTGCGGGAGAGCGGGTGGAGCGAGCCGGCGGGAGCGTCGGGGCTCGGGAGGGTCGGGTCGACGGGCGCGCCGAGGGCGGCGGCGATCTCGGCGGCCTCGACCTTGGTCAGGAGCGCGGCGAGGAGCTCTTCGACGGATTTCTTCGCCTCGTTGATGAGCTTGCCCACGACGGGGCGTTCTTCCTTCGAGAGGGCGGCCATCCCCTTCATCACCTGGGTCAGGGAGCCGTTGGGGCCGACGACGCGCGCCTTGAAGGCCTCGAGCTCGGCGCGGGTGGCGACGGCGGAGGCTTCCTGGATGGCGGCGGCGACGAGTTGGGCGAGCTGCTGCTGCATGGGTTGATTTGTGCGTTGGCGGAGAAAGTCGGCAAGCGAAAGCACCTTAAAACAAAGAAGCCCCGGAGGGCCGGGGCTTCGTGAAAGGACGTCGAGTCTTCTTAGGCGAGCGCGGCCTGGGCCTTCTTGACGATCGCTTCAAAAGCGGGGGCGTCATGGATGGCCAGTTCGCTGAGGTTCTTACGGTCCATCGTGATGTTGGCCTTCTTGAGGCCAGCGATCAGACGGCTGTAGGAGATGCCGAGGGGACGGCAGGCGGCGTTGAGACGCACGATCCACAGCTGACGGAACGTCGACTTGTTCTTGCGGCGGTCGCGATAAGCGAACTTCTGCGCGCGCTGAACGGCCTCGAGGGCGTAGACGTACAGACGGGACTTGTTTCCGAAGTAGCCCTTGGCGGCTTTGATCGCGCGCTTCTTTCGGGCCTTGGTGGCCGGGCCATTGGTTGCTCTAGGCATGTTGGTATTGGGTTTTGTTTTGGGTTAGTGGCCTCGGGGTCGCCTTAATGAACACCCGTTCGGCCAAAGGGGAATCGCCGGCTTAGGCGAAGGGCATCGAGGCCAGCATCTTCTTCTCGAAGCCGGAGTCGACGCGCTTGGACTTGTTGGCGCGACGGCGCTGCTTGCGGGACTTGGAGCTCAGCAAGTGGCGGGTGTTGGGGGAGCGGCGCATCACTTTGCCGGTGCCGGTCACCTTGAAACGCTTGGAGATGGACTTGCGGGTCTTTTGCATGGCGGAAAGGGTCGGAACAAAGGGTGTCGGCGGGGACTTGTAAAGGGGAAAGGGCCGCCTCCGTGGAGAAGTCCGTACTTTCCGGCCAGGGCGGATCGGGCCGGCCGTTTGACAATCCCGGCCAAGCCCGCTCCCCTGCCCTGTACCCAAACCTCAAAACCATGCTTTCCCTCGGAAAAAAGCCCAAACTGACCTTCAAAGTGGACGCCTTCGTGGACGGAAAGGCCGTCAATGCCTCCTTTGCCTCCCTCTTGGACGGCCCGACCATCGTCTCGGTCTACATGCGCAACAACACCTCGGCCTGCGACAAACAGGCCGCCGAGATGGATAAAAACGAGAAAGCCATTGTCAGACAAGGGTTTAGGTTGATTGCGGTATCCCGGGACACCTGCGCCTCCCATGCCAAGTATGCCGCCAAGCACGGCTACAAGTTCACCTTGGTCTCGGACCCGGAGGACCTCTTCTCCCAGGCCATGGACGCCATCGTCGAAAAATCCATGTATGGTAAGAAGTACCTCGGACCGCTCCGCGCCGCCTACCTCTTCGACGGCGACGGCAAGCTCATCGGCGTCGTCCCCAAGGTCGAAGCCGCCGAGCACGGCAAGCAGCTGCTGGCCGCGATCGCCGAGGCGAAGTAAGCGGACGGCGCGGCTTACGGCGGGGAGAATCGGTGCTTGAACCATCGGCGCTAAACGGGGAGTTTAGCGCCGAGACACCACCGCAGTACCTAATGCCTTCGCCCTATCGTCCTAACAGCCCCCGCCCGAACAACAACGGGGGACAGAACCGCGGCAACTTCCGCAAAGAAGACAAAGGGCCCAAGCGCAACGACCGCATCCGCGCGACCGAAGTGCGCGTCATCTCGCCCAAGGGTGAGATGATGGGCATCATGCCCACGCAGCAGGCGCTCGACCTCGCCCGCGAGTTCGGCGTCGACCTCATCGAGATCGCCGCGTCCGCCGTGCCGCCCGTCTGCAAGCTGCAGGAATACGGCAAGTACCTCTACGAAGAAGCCAAGAAGCACAAGCACCAGAAGTCCGCTTCCAAGGTGAAGGAGATCAAGCTCCGCCCGCGCATCGACGACCATGACCTCTTCATCAAGGTCCGCCGCGCCGAGAACTTCCTCTTCCACGGCCACAAGGTGAAGCTCCTGCTCCAGTACCGCTACCGCGAGCTCGAGCACCCCGAGATCGGAATCGCCACCATCACCAAGGCCATCGAAGCGCTGATGCACATCAGCACGCGCGACAACGAGCCCAAGCGCTCCGGCCGCGCCATCGTCGTCGGCCTCACCCCCGTCCAGCAGAACAAGCGCAAGCTCGTGCACAACGAAGCCCCGGGCGAAGAGGACGGCGAAGACGACTCCGCGGTGGACAACGACGAAGGCGACGCCGAATAAGCCCGTGCGGCGCATCGCGGCGATCCTCCTGCTCCTGGCGTCCGGCGCCCTGCTCCGCGCCGCCTCGACGGATTATCTCCTCGGCGAATCCGTGCGTCAGCTCGGCCTGCGCGACGCCGCCCGCCAAGGCGCGGACGCGCGCTCGTCGGAACGCTACGCCACGCGCGGCGGCATGACCCTGTACGCCGAATACAGCCGCGACCACATCGTCGTCGACGGCATCAAGATCATGCTCGACGACCCCGTCGGCGCGCAGCGCGGGCACCTCACCATCTCCAAGCGCGACTACGACAAGGTCTTCGTGCCGATCTTCTGGGACGGCCCGCGGACGGCCCCGCGCCGCATCCTGCTCGACCCCGGCCACGGCGGCAAGGACACCGGGAAGGTCAACGGCCCCTACAAATACAACGAGAAGGCCGCCACGCTCGACACCGCCGCCCGCCTGAAGATCCTGCTCGAGAAGCAAGGCTACCAGGTCTTCTTCACGCGGACCAAGGACGTGTTCCTCGAGCTCGACGACCGGGCCGCGCTGGCGGGGAAGCTCGGCGCCGACCTCTTCATCAGCCTGCATTACAACGCCGGCCCGGCGGGCGACACCAGCGCCGACGGCGTCGAGACGTATTGCCTGACCCCGGCCGGACAGCGCTCGACCAACGCCGGCAAGTCCAGGTCGACGACCGCCGCCGAACCCGGCAACCGCTTCGACACCGCCAACGTCCTGCTCGCCTGGAGCATCCAGCGACGGATGATCCGGTCCACCGGCGCCGACGACCGCGGCGTCCGCCGCGCCCGGTTCGCGGTCCTGCGCACCCTCTCCTGCCCCGGCGTCCTGATCGAGGGCGGCTTCATGTCGAGCCGCCGCGAAGGGGCGCTCATCGCCGACGGGGCCTACCGCCAGAAGATCGCCGAGGCCATCGCCGCGGGCGTGAGCGACTACGCCGGCCGGGTCCGCCCGGCGGCCAAAACGGGCCGCTAAGCCCCCTATCGCGCCTTGGGAGGCCTAGAATCCGCTTGCCAACAGGTCGGGCGGACGGTTCGTTAGACCTTCCTTTCGGCCCGCCGGCATGTGTCAGCGGAATCTCCGAGGGGAAAAACCCAAAACCAACCAAACCCTGGAAACGTCCTCCGCGACGGCCAGGACAAACAGTCCGAAAACAACATGAGCCTAATGGAAAAACTGCTCGCCGAATCGAATTTCGGCGCGCTCAAGCAACACTCCGTGATCACCGCCACGGTCACCGAAATCCGCGAAGACAAGTTCGTCGTCGTGGACATCAGCGGCAAATCCGAAGGATTCATCCCCCAGTCCGAATTCCCGGACATGGCCGAGATCCAGGTCGGCATGCAGCTCGAGGTCTACCTCGAGAAGCTTGAGAACAAGGACGGCACCCCGACCGTCTCCTACGATCGCGCCCAGCAGATCCGCAAGTGGGAGAGCATCGAAGCCAATTGCCAGGAAGGCTCCATCGTCCAGGGCCGCGTCAAGTCCATCGTCAAGGGAGGCCTCATCGTCTCCGTCGGCGTCGACGCGTTCATGCCTTCCTCCCAGATCGACGTCAACCCGCCCAAGAACCTCGAACAGTTCGTGGGCCAGACCTTCGACTTCAAGATCATCAAGATCAACAAGGAGAAGAAGAACCTCGTCGTCTCCCGTCGCGAACTCATCGAAGAACAGCGCGGCGAAAGCCGTCGCAAGCTCCTCGAGGAGGTCAAGCCCGGCGTCGTCCGCCGCGGCGTCGTCAAGAACATCACCGACTACGGCGCGTTCGTGGACCTCGACGGTCTCGACGGCCTGCTGCACGTGACCGACATGTCCTGGGGCCGCATCGGCCACCCGAGCGAAGTCGTCAAGGTCGGCGAAGAAATCACCGTCATGGTCGTCGAAGTCGACCGCGAGCGCGAACGCGTCTCCCTCGGCCTCAAGCAGACCCAGCCCAATCCTTGGGAAGGCATCGAGAAGCGCTACCCCGTCGGCCAGAAGGTCCACGGCAAGGTCGTCAACCTCGTCGCCTACGGCGCGTTCATCGAGATCGAAGGCGGCGTCGAAGGCCTCGTCCACGTCTCCGAGCTCTCCTGGACCAAGCGCGTCCAGAAGCCGTCCGACATCCTCAAGGTCGGCCAGGAAGTCGACGCGGTCATCCTTAACTTCAACAAGGAAGAGCAGAAGATCTCGCTCGGCATCCGCCAGCTCGAGACCAATCCGTGGGAGAAGGTCCGCCACAACTACCCGGTGGGCGCCCGCGTCCGCGGCAAGGTCCGCAACCTCACCAACTACGGCGCGTTCGTCGAACTGGAAGACGGCATCGACGGCATGGTGCACGTGTCCGACATGAGCTGGACCCGCCGCATCAACAACCCGGCCGAAGTCATGAAGAAGGGCGACGACGTGGAAGCCATCGTGCTCGACGTCGACGTCGACCAGCAGCGCATCTCCCTGGGCGTCAAGCAGACCCAGACCGATCCGTGGTCCGAGATCGACCGCAAGTACCGCATCGGCGACCTCGTCAACGGCAAGGTCTCCAAGATCGCGAACTTCGGCGCCTTCATCGAGCTCTCCGACGAGATCGACGGCCTCGTGCACGTCTCCCAGCTCGCCGAACAGCGCGTCGAGAACGTCAAGGACGTCGTCAAGGTCGGCCAGGACGTCACCGCCCGCGTCATCAAGATCGACAAGGAAGACCGTCGCATCGGTCTCTCGATCAAGGCCGCGAACTACGACGCCGAGCGCCTGCAGGCCGAGATCACCAGCTACGACCGCATCAAGGGCCCGTCGACCGGCGGCGCCCCGGCCCCCTCGGCCGGCGGTTCGTCGTCCTCCTCGTCGTCGGGCAGCGGAGACTTCAACAGTCTCGGCGACCTCCTCGACAAGGCCGGCAACTAAGCCTCGTCCGCACGGACCCAGACAGACCCCGGGAAACCGGGGTCTTTTTTTGTGCCCATGGGCCGGGGACCCCGTATCGTCGGGAACATGGAGCCGTTCCGAGGATACCGCCGGCTGACGCGCAGCACGTCGCTCGCGCTGCTGACGACGCTAGGCATCCTCCTCGCCGAGTGGGCCGACCTCCTGCCTTACGACCTGATGCTGGCGGTGAACACCGGCTGCCAGGTCTACGTGCTCCTGCGGGTGATGCGCGCCGGCGTCTCGCCCGCCTACCTGCTCCTCTGGGGGCCGTTGGCCTGGTTCTTCCCGCTCGCGACCGCCCTGCTTTTCTTCCTCTTCGGCGGCCGCAAGCACGGCGACCTCGCCGCCGCGAAACGCGAAGTCAGCCGGGTGGCCTGGCGCCTGAGCGACGAGCCGGACTTCGGAGGCAACCGCTGCCGCCTGCTAGGCGACCGCCACGGACGCGACACGCTGGAAGCCCTGCGGGCCCAGATCCGCGGGGCCCAGCGGCGCATCAGCATCGCGACCTACATCCTCAGCGACGATGCGGTGGGCCGGGAACTCATCCGCCTGCTCACCGAGCGCGCCAAGGCGGGCGTCGAAGTACGCCTGCTCGTGGACGCCATCGGCAGCTTCGGGGCACCTTTGCGCCTATGCCGGCCTTTGCGGCGGGCGGGCGGCCAGGTCGCCCGCTTCAACCCGGCCCTGCCGACCACGGGCAAAGGCTCGGCCAACTGGCGCAACCACCGCAAGATCGCCGTCTTCGACGGCCGGGCGGCCATCATCGGCGGACAGAACCTCGGCCTGCGGTACATGGGCGAGTCGCCTTCCAACCGACGCTTCCGCGACTGCTCTTTCCTCATCGAAGGGCCGACGGCCGCGGCGCTCGAATGCGTGTTCATCGCCGACTGGTGCCAGGCCACCGACGAACCCCCGACGCAGTTCGCCACCCTGCTCCGCGAACGCTCGCCCGCCGTCGGCACCGCGCGCGTCGAGGTGATCGCCTCCGGACCCGACTGCGAGCAGGACCCGCTGTGGGAGGCCTACGTGAAGCTGTTCTCGGAGTGCCGGCAGTCGATCACCGTGGTCACGCCCTATTTCATCCCGGATCAGACTTTGTTCACCCTGCTCGCGACCGCGGCGCGCGCGGGCCGCCACGTGCGCATCATGGTCCCGCGCCGCTCCGACCACCGTCTCCTCGACTTCGCGCGCCGCTGGTATCTCCGCAACCTGCGCGAAGCCGGCGTCGAGATCCTGTTCTTCAAGCCCGACGTCCTGCACGCGAAGCTCGTGGTCGTGGACGACGAGCATCTCGTGATCGGCTCGGCCAACCTCGACATGCGCTCGCTGTTCCTGAACTACGAGATCGGCGCGGTCGTGCGCGACCCCGCCGCGATCGCCGAGGTGAACGCCCTCATCGACGGCTGGGCCAAGGAATCGACGCGCTACACCGAAGACCTGTATCGCCGCAGCCGCACATGGCTGGGCCGGACGGTCGAGACCGTCTCGCACGTCGTCGCCCCGCTGCTCTGATCAGCCCAGGAAGGCGTGGAGGCGGACCGCGAGCCCGGTGTCGGGCAGCAGGAAGCCGTCGTGACCGGCGTCCGTGACCACCTCATGGTAGGCGGCGTTGACGCCCACCGCGGTGGCGGCGGCGAGGAGCATGCGCAGCTCGCTGGTCGGATAGAGCCAGTCGCTCGAGAAACCGATGGCGAGGACCTCCGGGCTGTCCGGAGCGAAGAGCTTGCCGGCGGCGGCGCGGGCGGTCAGGTCGAAACGGTCGACGGCGCGCGTGATGCGCAGCCAGCTGTTGGCGTCGAAACGGCGGACGAAGGAAGCTCCTTGGTGCTCGAGGTAGCTTTCCACCTGCCAATGGACGGGGTCGCCGGCGGCGGCGCCGGGCACCTTCGCGCGGCCGAACTTCTGCTCGAAGGAGGCGGGCGAAAGGTAGCTGATGTGCGCGAGCATGCGGCCGACGGCCAGACCCGAGTCGGGGCCTTCGCCGGGCGCGTAATGTCCGCCGCGGAAATGCGGGTCACGTTCGACGCAGGCGCGCGAGACGGCGTTGAGGGCGATCGCCATCGGCGACTGGCTGAGGCCGGCGGCGAGCACGGCGATGCGCCCGACCTCCGTCGGGTAATCGGCGCACCAGATCAGCGCCTGCATGCCGCCCATCGAACCGCCCACCACCGCGTGCAGCTTGGTGATGCCGAGATGGCGGACGACGAGACGCTGGGCGCGGACGATGTCGCCCAAGGTGATCTCGGGGAAGAAACCGCCGTAAGGACGGCCGGTGCGGGGGTCGGTCGAAAGCGGGCCGGTCGAGCCCTGGCAGCCGCCGACGCAGTTCACGCCGATGACGAAGAAGCGGTCGGTGTCGATGGCCTTGCCGGGGCCCACGAATTCGTCCCACCAGCCCGGCTTACGATCCTCGGGGGTGTAGCGACCGGCCAGGTGGTGGTCGCCGCTGAGGGCGTGGGGCACCAGGATGGCGTTGGACTTATCCGGCAGCAGCCGGCCGTAGGTCTCGTAACGC
>JBEDDU010000155.1:0-3771 GCA_041176065.1 Verrucomicrobiota bacterium
TCGCAGCAGAACAACCATGGCCTCGCCGAGGCGATCGGCCTGCAGACGGCGGCGACTTTCTGGCCGTCCTTGCGCGATGCTTCCGCGGGTTATCGTCGCGGCATGGACGCCTTGTCCGCGCAGTGCGCCGAACTCATCGGTCCCGATGGCGGTTTCAGCCAGCACTCCACGAACTACCATCGTCTGCTCCTACAGCTGCTGACCTGGTCGGAAATCGTCGAGCGCTCCGTCCGCGACACCTTGCCGGAAGCGGTCCGCGCCAAGGCGATCGCCGCCACGGATTTTCTCGCCTCGCTGATGGAGCCTGACGGTTCCGTCCCGCGTTACGGCGCTGATGACGGCGCGAACCTCTTCCCGCTCGGCGGGGCTTACGAGGATTTCCGTCCGGCGGTCGGCGCCGCCCTCGCGCTCTTCAAGGGCGAACGCCTGCCTGCCGGCCCTTGGGACGAAGCCGCCTTGCTCCTGCTCGGCCCGACGGCGGCCAGCGCGTCGCCCGCGACCTATGGCGAAATCAACCGTCCCGCCGCCGGCGTCTTCACGTGGCGCCATCCGCGCGGGAAGCTCTTCTTCCGGGCGCCGACGGTCTTCCGCACGCGACCTTCGCACGCCGACCAGCTGCACGTCTCTTTGCTCTGGGATGGAGACTGGATCGCCGAAGACCCGGGCACCTATTCCTATAACGCAGCCGGCGGCTGGGAGGGTTTCGCCGGCTCGCGTTTCCACAATGTCGTCAGCGTCGGCGACCACGACTGCATGGGGCGGTTCGGCCGCTTCCTCTGGCTCCCTTGGACGCTCTGCCAGTTGCGGCGCCAACCCGACGGCCTCGCCGCCGAGCATCGCGGCTTCTCCGGTTTCAAATCACGCCGCCGGATCATCAAGGTCCCGAACGGCTTCGTCATCGTCGACCGCATCTCCGGCGTCCTCGGACAGCGCGGCGAATTCGTCCTCCGCTGGCATGGCCGCTCCCGCGCCGGACTCGAGCAGCTGACCATCGCCTGCACTGCCGCCTCGCAGGAGGAATATGTCACCGCTTTGCCCGACGGCGGGGAAGGGTGGTACTCGACCCACTACGGCTCCAAAGAACCCTCCTGGTGCCGCCGTCTCACCGCCACCGGAGCGGACGTGACTTTCATCACCGCGATCGGCTGTTCCCTGCGCCTCGAAGCCAAGAGCTTCTTTGTCGACGGGGAAGAATATGCGCTCGAGTGAGCGGCGTCGAAAACGGCGCACAGTGCAAAAGTGCAAACCGGCCTTCGGCCTGTGCAAAGGTGCAAAAGTGAAGACATATCAGGGCCAGAGCCAGGGCTAGGGCTTGGGCTAGGCCGCCGAACAGTGGCCGCAAGGTAGGGGCGAGACTACGTCACGCCCTATAAGCCCGATTAACCCACCTCCGCCTCTTCTAGCCCCAGCCCTGGCCCTAGCCCTCAAAAAACCTTTGCACTTTTGCACAGGAGCTCCGCTCCGATTTGCACCTTCGCACTGCTTCTCATCTTCACCCCCTCTGATCAACTAGGTCTTTAATCCATTCAGTCCTCAACGCAGTCCTCCGTTCTGACCTCAATTCAGTCCTCTATTCTTCACGTAATGCCCTCCCTCGCCCTCATCGTCGGCACCCGTCCCGAGTGCATCAAGCTCGCGCCGGTCTATGCCGAGCTGCGCCGCGCGGGCAAGGTGCGTCCGTTGCTGGTCTCGACCGGACAGCATCGCGAGCTCCTCGATCAGGCTTTGGGATCGTTCGGCCTGAAGCCGGACGTCGATCTCGGCCTCATGCAGCCCGGCCAGTCGTTGCCCGAGCTCTCGGGCCGCGTGCTCAGCGGCGTCTCCGCCTGGCTCGCCGAAGCGAAGCCGTCCGCCGTGCTCGTCCAGGGCGACACCACCACCGTGCTTGGCGCCGCGATGGCCTCCTTCTACGCGGGCATCCCGGTGGGACATGTCGAAGCCGGCCTGCGGACCGACGACCTGCGCTCTCCGTTCCCGGAAGAGATGAACCGTCGCGTCACCAGTACGCTCACCCGCTGGCATTTCTGTCCGACCGAAACCGCGAAGGCCAATCTCCTGCGCGAAGGCGTCGCGGCTTCGGCTTGCCACGTCACCGGCAACACCGTCATCGACGCCCTCCTGGCCACCCGCCAGCGCATCGGCGGGATCGAAGCCGCGGCCGTCGGCGACCGGCTCGGCATCACACCGGCGTTCGTGGCCTCGCATCTCGCCGCTCCGAAGTCGCGCTGGATCCTCGTCACCGGCCATCGTCGCGAATCCTTCGGCGCCGGCTTCGAGGATCTCTGCCGCGGGATCCGTCAGCTCGTCGACGCGCATCCCGACCTTGGCGTCGTCTACCCCGTCCATCTCAACCCGCAGGTCCAGGAGCCCGTGCGTCGCCTGCTCGGCGGACACCCGCGCATCGCGCTCGCCGCGCCCGCGGCTTACGAAGATTTCGTCTGGCTCATGGATCGATGCGCCTTGGTGCTCACCGACTCCGGCGGCGTGCAGGAAGAAGCTCCTTCTCTCGGCAAGCCCGTGCTCGTCATGCGCGAGAACACCGAACGACCCGAAGGCCTCGCCGCGGGCACCAGCGAACTCGTCGGTACTTCGGCGGCCCGCATCGTCGCCGCCGCCAGCCGTCTGCTCACCGACTCCGCCGAATATGGGCGCCGCGCCCAGCTCCGTAATCCTTACGGAGACGGGCAGGCCGCGGTGAAGATCGCGCGGCTGATGGAAGCAGCACTTTGACCAGAGAGAAGAACCTCTCAAGGGGAGACCGGAAACCGGATAGTTAGCTGCGGACATTCTTCCGAAGGCGTCAGGGAGGACGCGATAGTGATCACGTCCCTACCTCAATAAACCAGCCCTCCGGCCCCCAGTTTATCTTTCATCAATTCAGTCCTCTATTCAGCCCTCGATTCAGTCCTCAACGCTTCGCGTTTCGTGCGCCTCCTCTACTTCCATCAGCATTTCGCGACCCCTCGGGGCGCGACCGGCACGCGCTCGTATGAGTTCGCGCGGGCGCTGATCGCGCGCGGACATCAGGTGACGGTCGTCTGCGGCGCGCATGCGCACGGCGGGCTGGAGCTCCCTTACGACGACGACCGCGGCTGGCATCGCGGCGATGTCGACGGCATCGACGTCATCTCGCTGCCCCTGGCGTATGCCAACCGCGATTCGCTGCTCCGCCGGGGCTGGACCTTCCTCCGCTTCGCGCTCCGTTCGGTCCGTCTGGCCCTGCAGCTTGACTACGACCTCGCCTTCGCGACCTCGACGCCGATCACCGCGGTCATTCCCGGCCTCGCCGCCAAATGGTTCCGCGGCAAGCCGTTCGTCTTCGAAGTCCGTGACCTCTGGCCCGAACTTCCCCGCGCGCTCGGCCTGCGCAATCCGTTCGTCCTCGGCGGCATGTCGTTGCTGGAATTCCTCGGGTATCGTTGCGCCGACGCGTGCGTCGGTCTTTCGCCCGGGATCGTCGAAGGCATCCGTGCCCGCGCCGACGAGCGCCTGCCGGTCGCGATGATTCCCAACGGGTGCGACCTGGAGGTCTTCCATCCGGCCAAGCGCGCCCGCCTCGCCTTGCCCGGTATCGGCCCGCAGGATTTCGTCGCCGGGTTCACCGGCGCCCATGGCGTGGCCAACGGACTCGACGCCTTGCTCGATGTCGCCGCGGAACTGAAGCGTCGCGGCGACACCCGCGTGAAGCTTGCGTTCATCGGTGACGGCAAGGAGAAGGAACGCCTCGCCGCCCTCGCCGCGGAGCGCGGGCTGTCGAACTGCCTCTTCTAC
>JBEDDU010000156.1:0-3855 GCA_041176065.1 Verrucomicrobiota bacterium
CCCTGGCTCGGGTTCACCCCAGCCGATTCGCCGCGCTGACGAGGGCCTTGAGGCCGGCGAGTTCGATGTTCGCGTCGACGCCGCAACCCCAGGCGCTGCGGCCCGTGGCGTCCTGCACGCAGACGTAGGCGGCGGCGGAAGACTCCGAGCCGGAGGAGAGGGCGTGCGAGCGGTAGTCCTTCACGGTGAAGCCGGCCCAGCCGTGCGGGTCGAGGGCGTGCACCAGGGCGCTGATCGGTCCGTTGCCCTCCGCGCGAAGGTCGAGCACCTTGTCGCCGGGCACGCGCACTTTGATGCGGCAGGCGACCATCCCTTTGCCCGCCGGGTCGGAATCGAATTCGACGAGCTCGAGCGGATGGGCGACGTTGACGAAGTTCGCGCGGAAGCAGTCGTGGATCTCGGCGGGCGAGAGTTCCTTGCCCAGCTGGTCGGCGTGCTTGCCGATGAGGTTGCCGACTTCCGGGTGCATGAGCTTCGGCAGGTCGAAGCCGAACTCACGGTCGAGGACGTAGGCGACGCCGCCCTTGCCGCTCTGCGAGTTGATGCGGATGATGGCCTCGTAGGAACGGCCGATGTCCATCGGGTCGATGGTCAGGTAGGGGACGTCCCAGAGGGCGTCGTGGCCGATCTTCGCGCGGCGATCCATGCCCTTCTTGATGGCGTCCTGGTGGGAGCCCGAGAAGGCCGTGAAGACGAGGTCGCCCCCATAAGGATGGCGATCGTGCACGCTCATGCGGGTCACGCGTTCGTAGACCTCGCGGATCGCGCCAAGGTTGCGGAAGTCGAGCTTCGGGTCGATGCCGTGCGAGAACATGTTCAGCGCGACGGTCACGATGTCGAGGTTGCCCGTGCGCTCGCCGTTGCCGAAGAGCGTGCCCTCGACGCGGTCCGCGCCGGCCATCAGGCCGAGCTCGGTGGCGGCGACCCCGGTGCCGCGGTCGTTGTGCGTGTGCAGGGAGACGATGGCCATCTCGCGGTTGCTGAGATGGCGGCAGAACCATTCGATCTGGTCGGCGTGCGTGTTCGGCGTGCCGGCTTCGACGGTGAGGGGTAGGTTGAGGATGATCTGGCGCTTCGCGGAAGCACCCCAGGCCTTCGCGACCGCTTCGCAGACCTCGAGGGCGTAGTCGGGCTCGGTGAGCACGAACGTCTCCGGGCTGAATTCCAGCTGCCAATGCGTGTCCGGCAAGGCGTCGGTCAGCTCGCGGATGAGCCTGGTGCCGTTGACGGCCATCTCGAGGACCTGGGCCTTCGAGAGGTTGAAGACGATCTCACGCTGGGCCGGGTTGGTCGGCGTGTAGAGGTGGACGATCGCGCGACGGGCGCCCTTGAGGGATTCGATCGTGCGGCGGATGAGGTGTTCGCGGGCCTGGACGAGGACCTGCACCGAGACGTCCTCGGGGATGAGCTGCTTCTCGATGAGCTCGCGCGTGAAGGCGAACTCCGTGTCGGAGGCGGAAGGGAAGCCGATTTCGATCTCCTTGAAGCCGATGCGGCAGAGGGTCTGGAAGAGCTCGTGCTTCTCCTGCACGTTCATCGGGATCGCCAGGGCCTGGTTGCCGTCGCGGAGGTCGACCGAGCACCAGCGGGGCGCCTTCTCGATGCGCGCGTCGGGCCAGCGGCGGTCGGGGAGGCGGACGGTCTCGAAGGGGCGGTATTTCTGCCGGAGGGAATCCATGGCGGGCGAAGGGCGGATGGTGGGAAAGGAGGGAAGGGCTGGCGAGCGTGGGTTTGGGCCCCTGAAAGCAAAAAACCCACCCGGACGTCCGGGTGGGTTTTTTCGCAAGGGAGCGAGACCCGGACTTAGGCGTCAGGCTTGGTCTTCGGAAGCTTGGTCACGCGCTTCAGGTCCTTGACCGTGCCGCGCTTCTTGAGCAGTTCCACGCGCTCGAAGCGCTTGAGGACGTTACGCTTCGCTCCGGAGGAGGAGGCGCTGGACTTGAAACTGTTGTGCTGGGTCATGGCCGTAAGGTGGGTGGAAGTTTGGAGAAAAGGGGTGGAAGGGGCGGGAGCAAGGGGAAAAGCGGTCAAAATGCCGACTTAACCCCTTTCTCCGCCGGTTTCGCCCGTCAGGCGTGCTTCAGGATGCCCTTCACGACATGCCCGTGGACGTCGGTCAGGCGGAACTGGCGACCCTGGTAGCGGAAGAGGAGCCCCTCATGGTTGATGCCGAAGAGGTGCATCAGGGTGGCCTGCATGTCGTGGATGTGGACCGCGTCCTTGGTGATGTTCCACCCAAAGTCGTCGGTCGCGCCGTGGACGTGTCCGCCCTTCACGCCGCCGCCGGCGAGCCACCAGGAATAGGCGCGGCCGAAGTGATCGCGACCCTTGAAGCCCTGGCCCTGCTGGTTCTGCGCGAACGGCGTGCGGCCGAACTCGCCGCCCCAGACGACGAGGGTGTCGTCGAGCAGGCCGCGCTGCTTGAGGTCCTTGACGAGCGCGGCGCTCGCCTGGTCGGTGTCGAGGCACTGCTGCGCGAGCTGCCCGGTGGTGAGGTTGTTGTGCTGGTCCCAGCCGGCGTGCATCAGCTGGGTGAAACGCACGCCGCGCTCGGCGAGGCGGCGCGCGATGAGGCAGTTGTTGGCGAACGTGCCGGGCTTGAGGACGTCGGGGCCGTACATCTCGAGGACCGACTTGGGCTCGTTCTTGAAGTCGAGCAGGTCGGGCACCGAGGCCTGCATGCGGAAGGCCATCTCGTATTGCGAGATGCGCGTGTCGATCGCCGGGTCGCCGACCTCGCCGAAGTGGGCGCGGTTCAGCGCCTGCATGTCGTCGAGCATCGTGCGACGGGCGTCGCGGCTGACGCCGGCCGGGTTGTTGACGTAGGGTACCGGATCGCCGACGCCGCGGAAACGCACGCCCTGGTGCTTGCCGGGCAGGAAGCCATTGGACCAATAGTGCTCGAAGAACAGCTGGCCGCAGGTCTTGGCGGCGTCGGAGGAGGTCATCACGACGTAGGCCGGCAGGTCCTCGTTCATCGTGCCGAGACCGTAGGACAGCCAGGCTCCCATCGACGGACGGCCCGGGATCTGCGAGCCGGTCATGAAGAACGTCACGCCGGGCGCATGGTTCACCGCCTCGGTGTTCATCGAACGCACGACGCAGAGCTCGTCGGCGATCGCGCCGGTGTAGGGCAGCATCTCGCTCATCTCGATGCCGCTGGAGCCCCACTTCTTGAAAGGCTTGATCGCGCCGACGCACGGGAACTTCGCGTAGCCGCTCGACATCGTGGAGAGACGGGTGTCGCCGCGCACGCTGGCGGGGATGTCCTCCCCGGCCATCTTGGCGAGGAGGGGCTTGTGGTCGAAGAGGTCGACGTGCGAAGGGCCGCCGCCTTGCCAGAGGCAGATCATGCGCTTCGCCTTGGGCGCGAAGTGCGGGAGCCCGGGCAGGGCGCCGACCGGATTCGGCGCGGCCTGGAGGTCGCGGGCGAGGAGCGAGCCGAGGGCGACGGCACCGATGCCTTGGACGCCGGCGCTGAGGAAGCTGCGGCGCGTCAGGCGCTCGCGCCATTCGGAGGGAGAGAGTTCGAAGTCCATTGGGGTTCAGTCGCGGGTGACGGCGGCGTCGAGGTTGTAAAGGGCGAGGCAGGTCGCGGTGAGCGCGGCGTGCTCGGCGGCGGGGATAGCCGCGTCGCGCTTGCTTTCGCCGATCGCGAGCAGGGCCTCCGCGGCCTTGGCGTCGGCCGCGTAGACCTTGCGCTGGTTGGCGAGCATCTTGGCCAGCAGGGCGGGCTCCGGGCCGGCGGGCGCGCGGCCGAGCACGAGGGCGAAGGCGCGGGCGAGGCGGGCTTCGTCGGTCGGCTGCTCCTTGGTCACGCGCTGGGCGAGGACGCGCGCGGCTTCGCCCTCGTGC
>JBEDDU010000157.1:0-5897 GCA_041176065.1 Verrucomicrobiota bacterium
CTCTTCACGATGGCCTTGCCGCCGCTCTTCCCGACGCTGCTCCGCACGACGGGCGCCGGCTTCAGCTACAACATCGGCCGCATCTTCGCCGCGGTCGGCACGGTCTTCTTCGGCATCTTCGCCAAGCCGTCCGACTTCAGCTCGGTGCTCCTCTACGCTTCGTTCCTGTTCCTGCCGGCCGCGATCCTCGCGCTCTGGCTGCCGATCGAAGAATCTACTTCCTGAGGCCGCCGAGGCGCGCGATCGCCTTGAATTCGGCCGCGGTGACCGGCGTGACGGAGAGACGGTTACCCGGGCGCAGGATCAGCATCTCCTTCAGCGCCGCGCACTCGCGCAGGTCCGGCAGGCTGACCAGCCGCTTGAAGGCCTGGTGGAAGGACACTTCGATGCAGCTCCAGCGCGGATTGTCCTTGGTCGACTTGGCGTCGTAGTAATCGGATTTGGCGTCGAACTGGGTGGGGTCGTCGAAGGCTTCCTGGGAGACCTTGGCCACGCCGACGATGCCGGGTTCCTCGCAGTTGGAGTGGTAGAAGAGCACGAGGTCGCCGACCTTCGCCGAGCGCATGAAGTTCCGGGCCTGGTAATTACGCACGCCGGTCCACGGTTCCTTGCCCTTGCGTTCGAGTTCCTGGAAGGAGAACTCGTCGGGTTCGGACTTCATCAGCCAGTGGTGCATGCGGCCAACGTGCAGGGGAGGGCGGCTTTTTCAAGGCAGGGCTGAGGTCTTGCCCTTTCCCTCGCGTCCCGCCTAATCGCCCCGTGCGCCTGCTGGACTCCCATTGTCACCCGGAATACGCCCTCAAGGCCGGCCGTCTCGCCGCGTGGGTGCAGGAGTGCCGCGCCGCCGGCGTCGAAGGCGTCGTGGCCATCGGCACCGACCTCAAGGACTGGTCCGAGTATCGCGAGCTCGCTTCGTCGCGGCCGGATTTCTTCCGTCACACCGTGGGCCTCCATCCCTGCCACGTCGAGGAAGGCTGGGAGGACATCGTCGCGGCCATCTCGCCGTATTTCGCCGACCAGACCCAGCCCGCCGCGCTGGGGGAGATCGGCCTCGATTATTTCCGCCTGCCGGCCGACGTCGCCGAAGCCGAGCGCATCAAGGGCTGGCAGCAGGAGGCGTTCCGCCGCCAGTTGTCGCTGGCCTACCAGTTCGGCTGCCCGGTGGTCATCCACTCCCGGCATGCCTTCGACGACTGCGTGCGGATGATCGACGCCAGCGGCGTGGATTGGCGCAAGGTCGTCTTCCATTGCTTCGTCGAAGGCCCCGACCAGGTCCGCCAGCTCAACCAGCGCGGCGGCCGCGCTTCCTTCACCGGCATCATCACCTACGCCAAGTCCGAGGAGATCCGCCAGGCGCTCAAGGCCCAGGGGCTGGCCCGGCTGATGCTGGAGACCGACGCCCCGTATCTCGCCCCGCAGTCCGTCCGCGGTAAGGAAAATACGCCGGCCTATCTCCCGGAGATCTGCGCCCAGGCCGCCGAACTGCTGGGCCTGCCGGCCGACGAGGTCGCCGAGGTCGCGACCCGCAACGCCCGCGAGTTCTTCGGTTTCGCCGCTGGCTGACACCATATTGTCACGGGGACGACCCCGTCCGTTCGCACGTCCGTGGCATCATCGCCATGGATGTCACCTCCGCGCGCCGCCAGCAACACCGACGAACTCAAGGCGAACCTCGGCCCGCTCGCCTGGGCCGAGCCGGTGTTCGACCGGTTCTTCAAGGTCCGCGCCTTCGATGCTTTCCTGGAGCGCATCCATGTCGCCGGCCGTCCCGATTTCTTCACCTCGGCGATGGAGCAGGCCGGCCTCAGCAACGTCTGGAGCGACCAGTGCCTGGCGCGCATCCCTCGCAAGGGACCGCTGGTCGTCGTCGCGAATCATCCGCACGGTCTCGCGGACGGACTGGTCGCGATGGATTTCCTCCTGCGCGCCCGCCCCGACACGCTCGTCGTCGGCAATCGTTGGCTGAGCCGCATCCCGGGCATCCGCCCTTGGCTCATCGAGGTCAATCCTTTCAGCCCGGATGCGTCCGATCCCGGGAACATCGCCGGGACGCGTCGCATCCTGGCGCATCTCCGCGCCGGCGGTTGCGTCCTGACCTTCCCGGCCGGCGAGGTTTCCAGCCTGCGCCTGAGGTCGCGCCGCGTGGACGACCCGGTCTGGTCGCCGCAGGTCGTCCGCATGGCCCGCAAGGTCGGGGCTTCGCTGCTACCGCTGCGCATCGAGGGCCGTAACTCCGGTCTCTTCCAGTCGCTGGGACTGGTGCATCCGCGGCTGCGCACGATGCTGCTCCTCCGCGAGTTCCTCCATCATCATGGCAAGGTCATCCGCCTCCGCACCGCCAATCCGGTGACGCCGACGCAGCTGGCCGATCATCCGGACGATGAGGAGGCCACCAGTTTCCTGCGCCTGCGCTGCGAACTTCTGGCCAGCCGCCTGTCTCACGAGAAGGTCGCGCCTGCGAAGCCGGCCGCGCCTCAGGCCCCCATCATCCCGCCGGTGAATCCTTCGCTCCTTCGGGCCGAACTGCAGAGCCTGCCGCCCGAGGACCTTTTGCTGACCAGCGGAGACTTCAAGGTCTACCGCTTCCTCGGCAAGGACCTGCCGCATACTTTGCGTGAGATCGGTCGGCTCCGGGAGACGACTTTCCGTTCGGTCTCCGAAGGTACGGGGCTCGATTGCGACCTGGATGCCTTCGACGCCTGGTATGACCAGATCGTGCTGTGGGATGACAAGGCCTCGGCCGTCGTCGGCGGCTATCGTCTCGGCCCGACCGACCGCATCCTGCCGCTGCAGGGCAAGCATGGGCTCTACACTTCCACGCTCTTCGAGTTCAAAGGGGACTTCTTCCGCCGGATGGATCCCGCCCTCGAGATGGGCCGCTCGTTCATCCGACAGGAATACCAGCGCAAGCCGACGAGCCTGCCGCTGCTCTGGCGCGGCATCGGCCGTTATGTCGTCCGTTTCCCGAAGTATCACCTGCTGTTCGGTCCGGTGAGCATCAATCCCGAGTATGGCCAGGCGTCCAAGGAGCTCATCCTGTCCTATCTGAAGAACAACCGTTCGGCGGAAGATCTCCTGCCGCTCGTTCGGGCGAAGAATCCGCCGCGGTCGATGAGCCTGCACGATGCCGACCTCGACGTGCTCCAGCGCTGCGCGTTCGACCTCGAGCACGTGTCCAGCCTCGTGAGCGACCTCGAACCGGACGCCAAGGCCGTGCCGGTCCTGCTCAAGCATTATCTCAAGCTCAACGGTCGCCTCATCGCCTTCAATGTCGACGAAGGCTTCGGCGGCTGCCTCGACGGTCTCATCGTCGTGGACCTGACGCAGACCGACCCGAAGCTGCTGGCCGCTTACATGGGCGACGACGGGGCGCGGCAGTTCCTGGAATACCACGACTTCGACGGCGCCAAGGTGCGGGCATGAAAAAGGGCGGACCTTGCGGTCCGCCCTGATCGGTCGATGGTGCCGGGCTCAGGCCTTGGCCAGGGCCTGCTCGAGGTCGGCGATGATGTCCTCGATGTCCTCGATGCCCACGGAGAGGCGGACGTAGTCGTCCGTCACGCCGGCGCTGTTCCGTTCTTCCGCGGTCAGCTGCGAGTGCGTCGTGGAGGCAGGGTGGATCGCCAGCGAGCGGGCGTCGCCGATGTTGGCGACGTGGCTGTGCAGGGCGAGCGAGTCGATGAACTTGCGGCCGCCTTCGAGGCCGGACTTCAGGCCGAAGCCGACCAGCGCGCCGTAGCCGTTGGTCAGGTACTTCTTGGCGAGGTCATGATACTTCGAGGACTTCAGGCCGGGGTAGTTGGTCCACTTCACCTTCGGGTGGGACTCGAGGAACTGGGCGACCTTCATCGCGTTGGCGCAGTGGCGCTCCATGCGGAGGTGCAGGGTCTCGAGGCCCTGGAGGAGCAGGAACGCGTTGAAGGGCGAGAGGCAGCTGCCGACGTCGCGGAGGAACTGCAGGCGCATCTTCATGATGAACGCGATGTTGGCGCCGCCGGCGGGCGGGAAGGCCTTGAAGGCCTCCCAGTGGGGCAGGCCATGGTAGGACATGTCGGGTTCGGTGAAGCCCGGGAACTTGCCGTTGCCCCAGTCGAAGTTGCCGCCGTCGACGACGATGCCGCCGATCGAGGTGCCGTGGCCGCCGATATGCTTGGTCGCCGAGTGGACGACGATGTTGGCGCCATGTTCGAACGGACGGTTCAGGTAAGGCGAAAGCGCGGTGTTGTCGATGATCAGCGGGACGCCGACTTCCTTGGCGATCTTGCCGACTTCGGCGAAGGGGAAGATGTTGAGGCGCGGGTTGCCGAGGCCTTCGCCGTAGAAGGCCTTGGTGTTCTTCTTCACCGCCTTGCGGAAGTTCTCGGGGTCGTCGCCGTCGACGAACGAGACTTCGATGCCCAGCTTGGGCAGGGTGTAGTGGAAGAGGTTGTAGGTGCCGCCGTAGAGCTGGGAGACGGAGACGATGTGGTCGCCGGCGCCGGCGACGTTGAGGATGGCCGCGGTGATGGCCGCCTGGCCGGAAGAGTGCGCGAGGGCGCCCGAACCGCCTTCGAGGGCCGCGAGGCGCTGCTCGAGGACATCCGTCGTCGGGTTCATGATGCGGGTGTAGATGTTGCCGAGCTCCTTCAGGCCGAAGAGGTTCGCCGCGTGCTCCGAATCACGGAATTGGTAGCTGGTGGTCTGATAGATCGGGACCGCGCGCGAACCGGTGGTCGGATCGGGCTTCTGGCCGGCGTGCAGGGACTTGGTGCCTAGTTTCATGGTGGGGATGGGTGTGGGTCGGTTATCTCCGCTCAGGGCTGCGGAAACAAGCCGGAAGCCGTTTTATGACCTTGTCCGTAGGCGGGCCGGCGGGAAAATCCCGTCATGCGCTTCGTCCTGCCCCTGATGTTGCTCCCCGTCGTCGCCTTGGCCGCCGAATGGCGCGAGGTGTGGCGCGACGACTTCGAGGGCAAGGAACTCGATTGGTCGAAGTGGGCGGTCGAGGAGAACGGCCACGGCGGCGGCAACAATGAGCTCCAGTATTACCTGGATCGCCCGCAGAACCTCCGCGTCGAGGGCGGTCATCTGATCATCGAGGCGCGCAAGGAGAAACTGAACCTGGCCGGCGTGCTCAAGGATTACTCCTCCGCGCGGATCCGCACCAAGCGGCGCGCCGACTGGCTCTACGGGCGTTTCGAGATGTCGGCGCAGCTGCCGGCAGGGAAGGGGCTGTGGCCGGCTTTCTGGATGCTGCCTTCCGAGGAGAAATACGGAGGCTGGGCCGCCAGCGGAGAGATCGACATCATGGAGTTCAAGGGGCACGAGCCCGATCAGGTCCACGGTACGCTCCACTACGGGGCGGCTTGGCCGAAGAATATTTATAAGGGCAAGCCCTACCGCCTGCCGAAGGGCGACTTCACCGACGGCTTCCACGTCTTCGCCCTCGAGTGGGAACGGGATGCCTTCCGCTGGTATGTCGACGGCGTCCAGGTCCAGGAGCAGAAGGAATGGAGCTCCGCCGGCGGACCGTTCCCGGCCCCGTTCGACCACCGTTATTTCCTCGTGCTCAACCTCGCCGTCGGCGGCGGCTTCGGCGGTCCGGTGGGGGCCGACACCCGTTTCCCCGCGCAGTTCAAGGTGGATTACGTCCGCGTGCTGCAGCGGTAGGCGGCGTAGTTCCGTCTCGCCCAGCGGGGGCAAGCTTCGCTAAGTCATCGGCCTATGCCCGTCTTCCTGCATGACACCATGTCCCGCGAGAAGCGCCCGTTGCTCCCGAAGCCCGGCCGCGACCTCTATGGCATGTACTGCTGCGGACCCACGGTCTACGGCCCGGCCCACATCGGTAATTTCCGCACCTTCACCGTGCAGGACGTCCTGCGCCGCACCCTCGAGGTCGCCGGCCTGAAGGTGAAGCA
>JBEDDU010000158.1:0-2853 GCA_041176065.1 Verrucomicrobiota bacterium
AGGGCGTCGATGTTCGGCGTCAGGGCCGGCCCGCCGTAGGTGCCCATGCGGGCGCCGCAGTCGTCGGAGACGAGCAGCAGGACGTTCTTCTTGGGCGCCGCGAGGGCGGACAGGCACGACAGCAGGAGCAGGGCGGGGGTAAGGCGCATGGGACCCATTTAGTGGGCAAGTGGGCACGGGGGCAAGTGGGCACGATGGAGAGGCCCAGAGGCTCGGAGGCCCAGAGGCCCAGAATGAGACAGCCCGGAAAAGGGAAGGCCCAGGGACTTGGATTCTCAGTTTGTCTGAGCCTCCGAGCCTCTGGGCCTCCGGGCCTCTATTTTAGTCGGTTACACTTCCCAGTCGTCGCCCTTGCCTTGGATGAGTTTGTCGATGGCCCCAAGGACCAGGTCGACGGCTTCTTCCTGCGAGGTCTGGTCGGTCTTGATATGGACCTCGGGGGCTTCCGGCGCCTCATACGGGGAGGAGATGCCGGTGAACTCGGCGATCTCGCCGCGGCGGGCCTTGGCGTAGAGTCCCTTGACGTCGCGGGATTCGCAGACGGCGAGCGGGGCGTCGACGAAGACCTCGATGAACGTGTGGTTCGCGAGGGCGGCGCGGGCCTTGGCGCGGTCCGCGGCCAACGGGGCGATGAGGGTGACGAGGGTGATGTGGCCCGTGCCGGCGAAGAGGCCGGCGACGGCGGAGGCGCGGCGCACGCTTTCGGCGCGGTCGGCGGCGGAGAAGCCGAGGTCGCGGTTGAGCGAGACGCGGAGGTCGTCGCCGTCGACGCGGATGACGTTGCGGCCGGCGTCGAAGAGACGACGCTCGACGGCTTCGGCGATGGTCGACTTGCCCGAGCCGGAGAGGCCCGTGAACCAGACGACCGCCGGCGGGTGACCGGCGCGGGCGCCGCGTTCGGAGGCCGTGACCTTGCCGGAGGGCGCTTCGGACTTCGTGACCGCGTCGAGGATGATGCCCCCGCCATGGATGCGGCCGCCTTCTTCGAGGGCGAAGCGTCCCGTGATCGGGCATTCGTGATGGAGGTCGAAGGCGATGTTGCGGGTGGCGCGGACGATCACTTCGCAGATCGAGTCGCGCGGCACGCTGTCGGCTTCCTTGGATTCGAGGGTCGAGGCGTCGGTCACCTTGACGATCTTCGCGATGACCGCGTCGACGTTCTGGGTGAGCAGGCGGAGACGGTAGGTCTTGTTCGGGACGAGCGGCTCCTTGCCCAGCCAGAAGATGCGGGCGCGGAATTCGCGGCCCACGCGGGGCTGGTCGGACGGGTGGGAGGCCACCTGGCCGCGTTCGACGAAGATCTGCTCGGAGAGCGTCACGCTGGCGGAATCGCCGGTGCCGGCGACCTGGCGGGACTCGGGGCCCGGCCAGTCTTCGAAGGTGCGGACCGTGCTGCGACGGCCGCCCGGCTGGAAGATGAGCTCGTCGCCGGGACGGATGGCGCCGGCTTCGACGCGGCCGGCGATGATGCGGCGGTGGTCGAAGCGGTAGATGTCGGAGACCGGGAGGCGCAGGGGCAGGCCGGTGAGGTCGTCCTCGTGCGAGAAGGCGTCGAGGGCTTCGGTGACCGTCGGACCCTTCCACCAAGGCATCTTGGCGGCGCGTTCGACGACGTTCTCGCCGTGCTTGGCGGCGATCGGGATGAAGTGGACGGCCTTGAGGCCGAGGGTGTGGAGGAACTCGGAGTATTCCTTCACGATCTTCTGGTAGGTGGCCTCGGAGTGGTCGACCAGGTCCATCTTGTTCACCAGCACGACGAGCTGCTTCACGCCCAGGAGGGAGAGCAGGAACGCGTGGCGGCGGGACTGGTCCATCACGCCTTCCTTGGCGTCGATGAGCAGGAGGGCGGCGGAGGCGCTGGCGGCGCCGGTCACCATGTTCTTGAGGAACTCCTTGTGGCCCGGGGCGTCGATGATCGCGTAGGCGCGCTGCTTCGTGCGGAAGAAGATGCGCGTCGTGTCGATGGTGATGTTCTGTTCCTGCTCTTCGATCAGGGCGTCGAGGAGGAATGCGTATTCGAACTCCATGCCTTCGATCGCGCAGTTCTTGCGGACCTGCTCCATCTTGCCGTTGGGCAGGGAGTCGGTGTCATGGAGGAGGCGGCCGACGAAGGTGGACTTGCCGTGGTCGACGTGTCCGACGACGACGACGTGCATCTTGCGATGGTCTTCGGCGGTGGTCTTAAGGGTGCTCACTTTGAGGAAATAGGTGGGAAGGTTGCGGTGGGGTGCGGATGGCTCACATGAAGCCCTTGGCGCGGAGTTCCTGCATCGAGTTGCGTCCGACGTGATCCTGGGCGCGGCCGGCGCGCTCGCTGGTCTTGGTCAGCTTCAGCTCCTCGATGATATCGTCGATGCTGCTGGCCGGGCTGTCGACCGGGTGCGTGATCGGATGGCAGCCGAGCGAGCGGAAGCGCTTGCCGTTGCGGGAGAAGTAGAGGGTGGGGTTCGGGATGTTCTCGCGGCGGATGTATTCCCAGATGTCGAGCTCGGTCCACTCGAGGAGCGGCTGCACGCGGACGTGTCCGCCCTCGGGGGCGGAGCTGGCGAACTGGCCCCAGAATTCCGGGGGCTGGTCCTTGTAATCCCAGGCGCCTTCGGCGGAACGGGGGGAGAACCAGCGCTCCTTGGCGCGGGTCGGGTCTTCGTCGCGGCGGATGCCGGTCACGAGGGCGTCCCACTTGAACTCGTCGATCGCGGCCTTGAACGGGACGGTCTTGAGCTCGTGCGTGACGGTCACCGGGTCGTGCGTGGCGTAGCCGATGCCGCGACGGATGGCGTCTTCGTTGACGCGGACGATGAGGTCGATGCCATGGATGACCTTGGCCTTCTCGCGGAACTCATACATCTCCGG
>JBEDDU010000159.1:0-3651 GCA_041176065.1 Verrucomicrobiota bacterium
CTTCACGGAGCCGGGCGGCGGAGTGCGCTGGAGAGATGGTGACGGCGCGCTGCTTTACCTTGACGACGATCATCTCACCGAAGCCGGGGCCAGGCTGATCATCGGTGAGCTTGCGCGACTCCTCGAATAAGATGCACGTCCTCGTCTTCATCGACCAGATGTCGCGCGTCGGCGGCTCCGAGCGGGTCGTCTCCAACCTCTGCCGGGCTTGGGCTGACGCCGGCGAGCGCGTGACCCTGGTCACCCTCAGCCACGATGAAGCCGGCATCGAGCTGCCCGCCTCCGTCGCCCGCCGCCATCTCACGGCGGCCGCCAAGCGTTCCGGGTGGCCGGGCTTTTTCGACAGCGTGCTCAATGGCTTCCGGCTCGGCCGCCTCGTCCGCGAGCTGAAGCCCGACGTCGCGCTGGCCGTTTCGACCGTCGCGAGCCTTCAGCTCGCCTTCGCGCGGTGCGCATCCGGCACGCTCCGCTTCGGGTCCGAGCACGGGTTCGCAAGGCATCTCGGCCTGCCTTGGCATGTCCGTCTGGCACGGAGGCTTCTTTATCCCCGGCTTGACGCCGTGATCTGTCCGGCCCTCGCGTCGGCCCGGGCCTTGGCCGAGGACTGTCCCGGCACGCGGACGGCCGCCGTGCCCAATCCCCTGGTGATGCCTTTGCCCGGTTCCGGGCCTGGCTTGCCCTGCGTCGGGCTTCTGCGACCGGGAAGGCGGCGCTTCCTGACAAGCGCCCGATTCGAGCCCCTGAAGCGGCTGGACCAGCTGCTTGAGGCCTTCGCCTCCGTACGGAATCAGCTCCCTGACTGGGACCTCGTGCTGCTGGGCGACGGACCGTTGCGCCAGGATCTCGCCGCACGCGTCCGCGCCCTCGGCATGGAAGACCGCGTCATCTTCCCCGGCATGGTCGGGAACCCCGCCGAATGGTATGAGGCCTGCGACCTCTTCGTCTTCTCGTCGCACTCGGAGGGATTCGGCATGGTTCTCGCCGAGGCGATGGCCCATGGCCTCCCCTGCGTCTCCTTCGACTGCGACGCCGGCCCCGCTGACATCATCCGGGAAGGCGTCGACGGATTCCTCGTCCCCACCGGCGACGTGGCCGCGCTCGCCGACCGCTTGCGCGCTCTCGCCCTTGATGACGCCCGACGGTCGGCCTTTGCATGCCGTGCCCGTGAAGCGGCTGAAAGGTTCGGCCCGTCCGTCGTGCTGGCCCGCTGGCGTCGCCTGGTCGAGGAGGCCTCCGCCGCCCGCGCATGAGCACCATCCCCCAGGTCGTCTTCTGGCAGAACATGCCGGCCCATCATCAGGTGGGAGCCTTGGACCGGCTGGCCTCGTTCTGGGGCGCGCCCGTGACCTGCGTCTGGTGCGGCGGGCTCTCTTCAGACCGTGTGCGGCTCGGCTGGCCGGAGTCCTCCTGCCGCCACGCCGCCGAGATTCGCCTGCCCGAGGACGGATGGCGACGGGTCGTGGCGGGACTGGTGTCCTCGCAGCCGCCGGGATCCATCAACGTCTTCTCCGGCATAGGCGCGTACTCGCCCGTCACGGCCGCGCTTCTCTCTGCGGCACGCCGCCACGACCTCAGGGTCCTGGTCATGGCCGAGTCGCCCGTGATGCTCGGCTGGCGACGGCTGCCGAGATACCTCAAGGCCGCCGTCGGCTATGGGATCCTCGGCCGGCGGCTCGACGGCCTTCTCGCCATCGGATCGAATGGCGAGCGGTTCTTCTCCTCCGTCGGCGTGCCGGCCGCCAAGACGTACCCCTTCGCCTACCAGTCCCCCCTTCGGGCCGACTTTGTCGAGACGCCTGAGGATTGGGGGCGCATCGCCTTCGTCGGCCAGCTCCAGGAACGCAAAGGCGCCGACCTCCTCCTTGCCGCGCTCCAGCGCGTCGCGGGGCGGGCCGATTTCAGGCTCGACGTCTATGGCGACGGGTCCGAGCGCGGGGCCCTTGAGAAGAAGGCCGGACTCGCCCCGCTCGCGGGCCGCGTGCGCTTTCACGGCGCGGTGCCGTCCGCGCGCCTCGCGGCCCTTGTTCCGGCGCACGCCTTCGCAGTCGTGCCCAGCCGGTTCGACGGGTGGGGCATGGCCGTCAATGAGGCGCTGCAGTCCGGCGTCCCCGTGATCGCCTCGGCGAAGACGGGCGCCTCGGACCTCGTCCGCAGCTCCGGCGCAGGCGAGGTGTTCAGGGACGAGGCCGGGCTCGAGGCCGCGCTGTTTCGCCGTCTCACCGACCGCGGCCTTCTCGCCGAAGAGCGTCGTCGGGCGCGCGCCTTCGCTCCGCGCATCTCGCCTGAATCCGTGGGCGACTACCTTGGCGCCGTCCTGCGGCACGTGTCCGACCCCGCCCGACCCCGGCCCTTTCCGCCTTGGTCCGTTTCCTGAAGCAACCACCCCACGACTCCGCCCTTATGACGCCGCGCCTCCTGCGCGGCGTCGTCATTTGCAAGGCCGGAGCAAGGCCGCGCGCGCCAAGGCCGCGCCGACCTGGTCGCGCGTCCAAAGGCACATGATGCGCTCCGGATCCGGGGGCACCCAGTCGACGATGCGGGCCAGAGGGTCCTCCGGCAGGCAGTAGGGGGGCGAAAAGAGGTCGATGCACCGGAAGCCGCCCGTGGTGATGTCGCGGTTCCGCAGAGTCCCGTCGCTGACGTGGGTCGTGGTCAGCAGATGGGGCGTGCCCGAATCGAGGAAGTTTTCGAGGACCTTTCTGCCGTCCGCGTAGGAGAGGTGGAAGAGGCAGTCGCGGCAGATCATCAGGTCGGCCCGGGGAAAAGGCCCCTGCATCAGGTCGAGATGGAGGAAGGTCACGTTCTCACGGGCATGCTCCCGGTTGAGCCTGTCCACCATGGGTCGGACGATGTCGGCGCCGACGTAGCGGATTCCGGTCTCCGCCACGACCAGGCGCATCCAGTTGTAGTCGCCGCAGGGCGCGTCGAAGACCGAGGCGATCCCGTGCCGGCGGAAAAGTCCGGGAAGCTCGCGCCGGAGGCTCTCCGTGTAGCGGAGGGTGGAGCCCGTGCCGCTCACGCTCTCCTCGTCCTGCCAGTAGTTGTTCTCGTAAATCCAGGTGAAGCGTTCTTCGGCTGAGTCCAGGGCGGCGATTTTCCGGGCGGCGGCCTTGCGCCGTGCCAGCTCCGCCGGCCGCATCAGGACCTTCATGAAAGTGCGGAACAACCCGACTCTTCGCACCGAGTCCCTGAACTGCTTCATCGGCGAGGCCATCGCCGTCATGCTGTCCCGCCCAGCCCCGGCTTCAACGCAGAAGCCGTCCGGAATCCGACCTCACTCCGGCTTGCCGCCGCGGGAGCGCCGGGCCATGGTCGTTCCGGTGACCATGCCCCGCCTCCTCCTCCTGCTTCTCCTCGCCCCGCTCTGCTTCGGGGCCGACGTCTTCGAACAGGCCCGTCGGCTGGGCCGGGGGGTCAACATGGGCAATTCGCTCGAAGCGCCGAAGGGCGTGAGCTGGGGACGGACGTTCGGGCCGGAGGATTTCGACCGGATCCGCGCCGCGGGCTTCGACTCGGTGCGCATCCCGGTGCGCTGGGCCGACTACGCCGCCAAGGAGGCGCCGTTCGCCATCGACCCCGCGTTCATGGACAAGGTGCACGGACTGGTCCGTCAGGCGCTCGACCGGAAGCTCGCGGTCGTCCTCAATGTCC
>JBEDDU010000160.1:0-6519 GCA_041176065.1 Verrucomicrobiota bacterium
GGCTTCGTGCGCAACCTCTTCCACTCGCTCGTCAAGCAGCCCCCGGCGGCCTACTCGCCGGAGCTCGTCGGCCAGCTGACCGAGAAGTTCCGCGCCGACAACTTCCACGTGCGCAACCTCGCCGTCGAGGTCGCCGTCGTCGCGGCCCTCCGCCCGGCCACCCCTTCCACTCCTTCCGCCCGCTAAGCCCATGACCCTCCAACATCGCCGCGATTTCCTCCGCCGCCTCGGCCTCTCGGCCGCCGCGCTCCCGCTCCTCGGCGGGCTCGCCACGCTCGGCGCAGCCGAGCCCGCTCCTGGCCGCCGCCAGCGCGTGATCTTCGTGTTCTCCCCCAACGGCGTGGTCCCGCCCGCCTTCTGGCCCGACGAGGAAGGCGCGAACTTCCAGCTGAAGGCGATCATGAAGCCCTTCGCG
The DNA here is from genome assembly GCA_041176065.1 of Verrucomicrobiota bacterium. Lineage (GTDB taxonomy): Bacteria > Verrucomicrobiota > Verrucomicrobiia > Opitutales > UBA953 > UBA953. Next base: position 416 of record JBEDDU010000160.1, read on the forward strand.
CCGTTCAAGGACAAGCTGCTCACGCTCAAGGGCGTGAACAATCGCGTCCGCGGCGACGGCGACTCGCACATGCGCGGCATGAGCTGCCTGCTCACGGGCATCGAGCTCTTCCCCGGCAACATCATGGGGGGCGGCGGCGCGCCGGCCGGCTGGGCCAGCGGCCCGTCCGTCGACCAGGTGCTCCGCACTTATCTCCAGGCCAATCCTGCGACCAAGACGCGGTTCGGCTCCCTTGAGATCGGCGTCGCCGTCGGCAACCGCGCCGACCCTTGGACGCGCTGGAGCTATGCCGGCGCCAATCAGCCCGTCGCACCGGTCTCCAGCCCTTACGAACTCTTCGACAAGCTCTACGGCTCGATGAAGGAAGGCGAGAACCTCGGGTCCGTCCTCGACGGCCTCAAGGACGACATCGCCAAGGTCGCCAACGCCGTCGACAAGGGCGACCGCGCCTTGCTCGACCAGCATGCCACCGCGCTGCGTGAGCTCGAGCGCGGCCTCAAGGAGAGCCAGTCCCAGGCGGCCCTCAAGGTCCCGCATCCGCCGGAGCCCGGCGTGCCGCTCGACAACGACAGCATCCCGCAGATCACCCGCCTGCAGACCGAGCTGCTCATCAGCGCGTTCCAGAACGACATGGCCCGTGTCTCGACCTTCCAGTTCACGAACTCCGTGGGCGGAGCCCGCATGAAGTGGATCGGCATCGACGAGAGCCACCACTCGCTCTCGCACGACCCGGACCTCAACACCGGCTCGGTCGAGAAACTCACCAAGATCAACACCTGGTTCGCCGAGCAGATCGCCTTCCTCGCGAAGCGGCTGCAGGAGACCCCGGAGCCGGACGGCAAGGGCAACATGCTCGACAACACCACCATCGTCTGGACCAACGAGCTCGGCAAGGGCAACAGCCACACGCACGAGGACATCCCGTGGGTGCTCATCGGCGGCGGCCTCGGCTTCAAGACCGGCCGCGCCCTCAAGTTCAAGAAGGAGCCCCACAACCGTCTGCTCATGTCGATCGCGAAGGGCTTCGGCCATCCGATGCAGACCTTCGGCAACCCGAGCCTCTGCGAGGGCGGGGCGTTGAAGTTGGGTTGAGGGTAGGTGGAAGCGGTTGGCGGTTAGCGGTTGGGCTAACACCTGAACTCGGAGGGAGACGGGGACCGGAAAGAACGCTGGGGGTTAAGGCCCTCAGTATTCATTCCGCTTTCCGGTCTCCCTTTGTTTTTGGGCCAGCTCAGGCGGATGCGAGGTCATCGCATCCCTGCCTGTCATCCACCCTCCGTCATCTGCCATCTGTTCCGTAAAAGGTCCCCCACCTGTGCCGATTCCGATTGGAGCTCCACTTGTTCCTGGATTTAGGTGGGCGGTACGTTGCCACGGCTCGGACGAGGCCGGTCGGGTCGCACCTCCCGTATATTATGTTCGTAGGGAAGGGAGGCTGCCGCGGGTGTCGAACACCGCAGGGGACAGTCAATATGGAGGAATAGGACGCGAAAAGCAAGCAGGTGGGCGGAACAGGAGTGCTTTCCCCTTGTCGGCGGCTACAACCGCCCCATGCGACACCCCTACGCGCTCCTGCTCCTCTGCCTCGGCCTCGTCGGCTGCCAGCAAACCCAGCCCCGTCCGGAGATCGTCCCGGCCGAATACGTCGGGTTGCTTGCGCCCAAGACGCCGGCGCCGCTCCTCCAGAAGGGCGACCGACTGGCCATCTGCGGCGACTCCATCACCGAGCAGAAGATGTACAGCCTGCTCATGGAGGCCTACATCGTCGCCGCGCGCTCCGACCTGCACGTCACCGTCCGCCAGTTCGGTTGGAGCGGCGAACAGGCCGGCGGTTTCCTCAAGCGCATGGACAACGACGTGCTCCGCTTCAAGCCGACCGTCGCGACCACCTGCTACGGCATGAACGATTTCCGGTACGTCCCGAAGGATGACGCCATCGCCGAGACCTATCGCCAGAACCAGACCGCGCTCGTGCGCAAGTTCAAGGAAGCCGGCGTGCGCGTCGTGCTCGGCTCGTCGGGCACGATCCATTCCGTCCCGCCGTGGGTGAAGTCCGCGAAGGGCACCTGGCAGGAGCTCAACCTCGCGCTGCTCAACTTCCGCAACATCGGCATCGAAGTCGCGCAGGCGGAGCAGGTCGCGTTCGCCGACGTCTACTGGCCGATGCTCGTGAAGGGACACGAGGTCCGCGCCAGATACGGCGAGGACTTCAAGCTCGAGGGCAAGGACGGCGTGCACCCCGGTTGGGCCGGCCACGTCATGATGGCCACCGCGTTCCTCGAAGGCCTCGGCCTGCGCGGCGACATCGGCCAGATCGACGTCGACCTCGCCTCGGGCAAGGCGAACGCCCGCTACGGCCAGCGCGTCATGAAGTCCGAAGGCGGCGTGGTCTCGCTGCGCAGCTTCCGGCTCCCGGCTTCGTTCGAGCCCGGCGACGTCACCAAGGACGGCACCCTCGCCGCCGGCGTGGCCTTGGCCGACTTCCAGAAGAAGCTGAACCGGCTGACCCTGCGCGTCGCCGGCGCCAAGACCGCCCAGCTCAAGGTCACCTGGGGCGACACCTCCAAGATCTTCACCGCGGCGCAGCTCGCCAAGGGCGTGAACCTCGCGGCCGAGTTCCCGCAGAATCCGACCTCCCCCGCCTTCGCCAAGATCTGGAAGGCCGTGGCCGAGAAGCAGGCCTACGAGACCAAGCAGATCAAGACGCTCTTCCGCAGCCCCGAAGCCAAGAAGGACATGGAAGCCGTCGTGAAGAGCTCGCAGGTCGAGTTCGACCGTCTGGCCGCCGCGCTGCAGGCCGTGATCAAGCCCGTCGATTCGACCCTCAAGGTCGAAGAGGTGCGCTGAGCGTACTCCGCCAATGAAACGGGCCGCACTTTCGTGCGGCCCGGGCTATGGCTAGCCAACAACGATGGATTATTCGGCCGTGACGTTCTCGGCGACGCCGACGCCGAGGGTCATGCCACCGACGACCTGGACCTTGTCCATGATGGTCTTCTGGAGCTCCTCGAGGACCTTCGGGTTCTTGATGAGGTAGTCCTTGGCGGCTTCGCGGCCCTGGCCGATGAGCTGGCCGTTATAGGCGATCCAGGCGCCCTTCTTCTCGAGGATCTTGTGTTCGATGCCGAGGTCGAGGACGGAGCCGGAGCGGGAGATGCCTTCGGTGTACATGATGTCGAACTCGCACTCCGTGAAGGGAGGGGCGACCTTGTTCTTCACGACCTTCACCTTGGTGCGGTTGCCGATGACCTTGCCGGAAGGCTCCTTGATCTGGCCGATGCGGCGGATGTCGATGCGGACGGACGAGAAGAACTTCAGGGCGCGACCGCCGGGTGTGGTCTCGGGGCTGCCGAACATCACGCCGATCTTCTCGCGGATCTGGTTGGTGAAGATCACCACGCAGTTGGTGCGGCTGATGGCGGCCGTGAGGCGGCGCATGGCCTGGCTCATCATGCGGGCCTGGACGCCGACGGTGGAGTCGCCCATCTGGCCGTCGAGTTCCTGCTTGGAGACGAGGGCGGCGACGGAGTCGATGACGATGACGTCGACCGCGCCGGAGCGGATGAGGGTCTCGGCGATGTTCAGGGCGTCTTCGCCGGATTCAGGCTGAGAGACCAGGAGGTTGTCGAGGTCGACGCCGACGACCTTGGCGTAGCGGGGGTCGAGGGCGTGCTCGACGTCCACGAAGACGGCGTTGCCGCCTTGGCGCTGGATCTCGGCGATGATGGAAAGACAGAGGGTCGTCTTACCGGAGGATTCCGGGCCGAAGATCTCGACGATACGGCCGCGGGGGAGGCCGCCGACGCCCAGGGCGAGGTCGATGGCGACCGAGCCGGTGGACACGGTCGAGACCTGCATCTTGGTCGCGTCCCCCATGCGCATCAGGGTGCCGTCGCCATACTGCTTATTGATGGCGGAGAGAGCCAGATCGAGGGTCTTCTTCTCGGCTGCCTGGTTGGCAGATTTTTCCTTAGCGGTGGGTTCGGATTTGGCGGACATGACGTTGGGTATGCGGAATGGAAATTGCCGCCCACGGCGAACGTGGCAAGCAAAATGAACAAATGTTCACTACCTCTTTCCACCCCCTTCCGGGCGGGGGTTAGAAGCTAAACAAATCCCCCAGCCACTCCCAGAAACCGGGCTCTTCCCTAGGTTTCAGGGGCTTTTGGGGCGCAGGCCGGAGGGCGGGGAGCTTGGCCTGGGCGGCGGCCTGGGCTTGGAGCTTGGCCAGCCCGGCCTTCATGAGGTCGGCCGCCAACTGGTCGCGGAGCCGCTGCTCCGCCTTGGCCCCCTGCGGGCTCTGGCAGCCGAGCACGACCGCGATGACCCGCTGCCCGCCGACCTTAGCGGTCGTGACGATCGAGGCGTCGGCGGCTTCGGTCCAGCCGGTCTTGAGTCCGTCGCAGCCGGGGAAGGAATCCAGCAGGTGGTTGTGGTTCAGCACTTCCATCGGCTTGAGCGGCCGGCGGAGGACATGACGCTTGGCCGAGGTGAAGCGGAGGGCTTCGGGCATGGCGCAGAGGACGACGGCGAGCTTGGCGAGATCGCGGGCGGTCGTGGTGTCGTGCGGGCCCTTGCCGTAGGTCAGTCCGTTGGGGGTGACGAAGCGGGTGCGGGCCATGCCGAGTTCGGCGGCCCGGCGGTTCATGCGGGCGACGAAGGCGGCGGTGCTGCCGGCGCGGTCGACGGCCAGGGCCACCGCGACGTCGTTCGCCGACTTCAGCATCAGGGCGTAAAGCATGTCCTCCACCGTGAAGGTCTCGCCGACGGCCAGCCAGATCTGGGAGCCGCCGGTGCCGGCCGCCTCCTTGGTCACGCCGACGCGGCTGCGCAGCGTGGTCTTGCCGTCGCGGATGTCCTCCAGGACCAGGAGGAGGGTCATCAGCTTCGTCACGCTCGCCGGGCTGCCCGGGTAGTCCGCCGTGGTCTGCGCCAGCACGGCGCCGGTCGCGGCGTCGACGCAGATGGAACCGTCGACCCGCATGCCTTGGCTCGAGTAACGCGTCTGCGCGGCCGTCTCCGCGGTGAGCACGGCGCAGAGGAGGAGGGCGGTCGCGACGAAGCGCACGGCCGATTGGTTGACGGACGCGACGACGGAGCAAGTCCGATTTGCATCGGGGCCAGGCCTCGTCACCTTGCCGGCATGCGCCTTTTCCTGCTCCGCCATGCCGAAGCCGTCCCCGGGACGCCCGACGCCTCGCGCGACCTCACGCCGCATGGGCAGCGCCAGGTCGCCCAGCTGGCCCCGGGGCCGGGCCTCGCGGCCTTGGGCGAGGTCGACGCGATCGAGCACAGCCCGTTGGTGCGCGCGGTCCGGACGGCGCAGCTGCTGCGGCTGGCGACCCGGTCGAGCCTGCCGCTCAAGGTCCTGCCCGGGCTGGAGCCCGAGGCTGATCCGCGCAAGGTCTCGGCCCTCGTCGCGAAATCCCGCCGCAGCCGCCTGTTCGTCGGCCATAATCCGCATCTCGCGTCGCTGGCGGCGCTCCTCCTCGGCCTGCCCGACGGCGGCGAGGCGATCCGCTTCCGCAAGGCCGGGATGATGGCCTTGGAACGGCGCGCCAAGCCGGACCGCGCGCGCCCATATGGGGCTTGGAGCCTATTGTGGATGGTCCCGCCCGACCTCGCGAAATGACACGCCCCGTCCTTGACTGAGACGGGCGTAGCCCCGACTTTCCTGACGTGTCTGACCGCCGCCGCCATCGCCTGATCTGGAGCGCGGTCGCCTGCGCCCACGCGATGGCCTTGGGCGCCGTCTGGATCGGTGGGATGCGCGGAGCCGGCGAGCCTGTCGCGGAGGGCGGCCACATCCTCGTGACCCTGCTGCCCGAGCCGGTGGCCTTGCCCGGCGAAGCGAAGGAAGGCGTCGCGCTCGGCGCCGGCCTGGCCTTGCCCGTGACGCCGGCCTTCCTGCCCGCTCCGCCGGCCATGGCGCCGGCCGCCCCCGTTGTCGCGGTCGCGCCGGCCACGTCGGCCGCGCCCGTGGCCGCCGAGCCCAAGGTGGTCGCCGTCGCGCCCCCTCCGCCGGTCGCCGAAGTCTTCGTGCCGCCCGCCTTCCGCGCGCGGCAGGAGCCCGCCTACCCGGAGCGCGCCCGGCGCGCTCCGGG
>JBEDDU010000161.1:0-3070 GCA_041176065.1 Verrucomicrobiota bacterium
AAACGAGAGGCTCGGAGGCTCAGAGGCTTAGTGGATCAGAGAGCGGATAACTAGCGGGCAGGTTGACACGTTGACATGTTGGCAAGGGAGGCAGCTAGCCGTGCAAAGGTGCAAAAGTTAAAGAGACGCACTCAACGGGGGCAGCAGAGGGGGACCGGATAGTTGGTAGGGGCGTGCGGCTCGCGCGCCCGAGGATGACCGGGCCGGTCATCCCTACCCTGCGCACCTAGGCCGCTGATGGGGTAAGATACGTTCAAAATTCAGAACGAAGTCAGACCCCATGTCGCGGCAGAAGCCTCGGGCCCTCCTGCCCTCCGGTCCTCGGGCCCTCGTGCTTTGTCCCTTTACACTTTTGACCCTTTCCCCCGAGATGGGCCGCGATGTCCACCAGCAGGCTGAATTTCAAACTCGAGGCGACGGCGACCGGTTCGCGCGCCCGGGCGGCGACGTTCCGCACCCTGCACAACGAGGTGAAGACGCCCCTGTTCATGCCGGTGGGCACCCAGGCGACCGTCAAGGCCCAGACCTTCGACACCCTGCTCGAGTCCGGCTCCCAGATCCTGCTGGCGAACACCTATCACCTGCTCCTGCGTCCGGGCCCCGAGGTCTTCAAGAGCTTCGGCGGCATCCATAAGTTCACCGGGTGGGAGAAATCCTTCCTCACGGACTCCGGCGGCTTCCAGATCTTCTCGTTGCCGCATGCGCGCAACATGAAGGAAGAAGGCGCCGAGTTCCGCAGCTACGTCGACGGCTCCATCCACCTGCTCAGCCCCGAGACCAGCATCGGCACCCAGGTCGCCATCGGCAGCGACATCATGATGGTGCTCGACCAGTGCATCCCCTCGACGGCCGACCGATCCACCGCCAAGGAAGCGCTGGAGATCACCCACCGCTGGGCCATCCGCAGCCTCAAGGCCCGCGGAGATTCCCCGCAGTCGATGTTCGCGATCGTCCAGGGCGCCCTCTACCCGGACCTCCGTAAGATCAGCGCCGACGGCCTCACCCAGCTGCCCTTCGACGGCTTCGCCATCGGCGGCCTCGCCGTCGGCGAAGGCAAGAGCGAGCGCGAGGACACCTGCGAGATCGCCGCGGCGATGCTCCCGGCCGACAAGCCGCGCTACCTGATGGGCGTCGGCACGCCGCTGGACCTGCTCGAAGCCGTGCACCGCGGCGTCGACATGTTCGACTGCATCATCCCGAACAAAGTCGCCCAGTTCGGCACCGCCTACACCTCCCGCGGCATCCTGCAGCTGCGTCGCTCGATCTATAAGTTCTCCGAGGAGAAACTCGACCCGACGTGCCAGTGTCCGGTCTGCGCCAAATATTCGCGCGGCTACCTGCATCACCTGACCAAGACCCAGGAGCCGCTCGGCTGGACGCTGCTCGGACAGCACAACATCTTCTTCTACCATCAGATGATGCGGGAGATCCGCCAGAGCATCCTGGATGACACCTTCCTGGCCTACTACCACCGACGTCGCCAGATCCTGCAGGTCGAGGACATGGACAATCCCGCCGTCCCGCCGAAGGTCGGCAAGGAACGCCGTCCGCGCACCCTGGGGAACTATGAGGTGCACATCGCCGCCGAAGGCTTCGCCAGCATCCGGCAGATCTCTTCCGGCGAGATCATGCACTCGCATACTCCGCCCATGGTCGAGGCCAAGTCGCTGTATGTCGACCAATCCGACCTCTCGGGCCGGCTCGCCTTGCCCGAGGGCAAGGCGCCCGAGGATGTCCCGGCCCTGATCGTCTGGGACATCGGCCTCGGCGCCGCCGCCAACGCCATGGCCGCGATCCAGTGTTACGAAGCCGAGGCCGCCAAAGGCCCCGTCCGCCGGATGCGCGTCATCAGCTTCGAGAACGACCTCGACTCGCTGCGGCTCGCGCTCACCCACAAGAACCGTTTCGAATACCTCCGTCACTCCGGACCGGACGCGATCCTCGCGCGGCAGGCATGGGAATCGCGTCAGTTCCCGGGACTGAGCTGGGAGCTCCACGTCGGGGATTTCTGGGCGACCGCCACGCAGGCCTCGGCGAAGCCGGACCTCATCTTCTTCGACTTCTTCTCGCACAAGACCGATACCGCCTGCTGGACCCTGCCGCAGTTCCGTCGCCTGCACGAACTGTGCGACCCGCAGAAGCCGGCCGAACTCTTCACTTATTCCGCGTCGACCGCGGTCCGGGTGGCCCTGCTCAACGCGGGCTTCCATGTGGCCATCGGCACCGGCACCGGGGTCAAGAAGGAGACCATCGTCGCGCTGACGCCGAATTACGTGCGCCCCTGCCGCTACGCCTTGCTTACGCCGGAGTGGCTCGAGAAATGGCGCCGGTCGTCGGCGAAGTTCCCCGAAGCACTCAGCCCGGAACAACAGGCCGAGGTGGAGAAGAGGATTGAGGGGCATCGCCAATTTTCAACGGAGTGAAAATTGGCGAGGGGGCACGTGGGCACGGTGACACGTGGACAAGGGAGTAATCTGAGCAGGGCTAGAGCTAGGGCTCGGGCTAGGGCTAGTAAGTAAACTAGAGGCTCAGAGGCCCAGAGGATTGGTGGACCAGAGAGCACATTTTCGGGTCACAGGTCTCGGCTGATCGGGTATCAGGTACGGGTCTTCTGGTTCGGGTACGGGTGCGGGGAGTAATGTGCAAAAGTGCAAATGCGGCGTGGCCGCGTGCAAAGGTGCAAAGGTGAGAGACATTCAAACAGGCCTGAACTTGGACCTGGTGCTGAACACCCGAACCCGAATCCTGATGGCTGAGACCCGGGACCTGAGAATGGCAAACTGTAACTATTATCCGTCATCGATTCAGTCCTCGGTCATCGACTCAGTCATCTCCCCTTCAATTCAGCCCTCCATTCAGTCCTCAACGCAGTCCTCCGTTGCATTTGCCCCTATGTCGTGACGCGGTCCCGACCCTACCCAGCGCGGAAAGCCGCGAGGTGTTGGCGGTTGGCGGTAAGCGGTTGGAAAGGTAGGGCAAACGGGGTCAGACACGTTCAGAATTCCGAACGAAGTCAGACCCCAGGTCGCTTAACCTTTCCTTGAGGCCGCGGATGGTATAACCCTTATCT
>JBEDDU010000162.1:0-5041 GCA_041176065.1 Verrucomicrobiota bacterium
CCTGCTGCTCCTCGGAGAGAGCCTCGTAATCCTCGGCGAAACGTTCGGGGTCGAGATCGTCATCGCAGTTCAACGCTACCAGGCGCCAGGCCATCGATTCCACCGGGTCGGCCGTGACGCCGAGTCCTAGATCATAGAGGTACGACATGATGAAGGCGGACCGACCATGGCCGTCTTCGGCGCCTTTTTTGACCCAGGTCACGAGCGACTTGAACCGCGACCGATCTTTCTGGGTGAGGATTTCTTCGGCGAGGTCCGCACGGGCGTCGTAATCGCCGTGTTCGGCCGCGAGGAGGAGCCAGCGGCGCGCCTCGGCCGGGTCGGCCTTGAGTTCGTCGCCTTCCTCGAGGAGTTCGTGCATCTTATACTCGGCCTCAGGCAGGCCCCTTTCCGCCGCCTTGCGGATCAGGGCGAGCCCGGCGGCTTTGTCTTCCTTAACGCCGATGGCCAGGCGCAGATCGGAACCGTAGAGGTACATGCAGCGTGGGTCGTTCTTTTCCGCTCCGAGTCGGTGAAGCTTGGCGGCCTCGGCTTCATTAGGTTCCGTGCCGATGCCCCATAGGTACAGATTGGCCAGCGAGACAAGCTTGGCCGGGTCGCCGCCGGCGGCGGCGGCCTTCGCCTTCGCGAACATCTCCTTGGCGACCGCATCGTGGTCGATGTTCTTGGCTTTTGCAGGTTCTTTCTTGGCGACGGCGGGTTCGGTGAGCGCGATGGCGGCGTAGGAGAAGAGGCACGCGAGCGCGAAGGCGGAGAAGGTGACGACGAGAGGTCGGACGTAGGAGCGCATCAGGAACAGATGATTAACGTTGTGGGGTTGACGATGGAGGATGAGGGATGAGAAACGGATGTTTTTTTTTAATATAAAGTTCTAGACTGACACTTCCGGGGCGGCGGCGCAAGGGGCGCGGGGGCGCTTCGGAAGGCATAAGGAACTTATGACTACGGCGGGCGGAGCATTAGGCGGGCGAATGGCGGCTAGGCCGCCGTGCAAAGGTGCAAATCGGAGCGGAGCTCCGGTGCAAAAGTGCAAAGGTGGAGGCGGTGATCGGGTGGCAGGAGGAGCCCGTGGGGGACTGCCGGCACGCTGGCATGCTGCGAAGCAAAGTCAGGGTGGTGGGATCGGATGGCAGGATGGTTCTGCAGGGTGGGTGACGGTCGTGACGTAGTCCCGACCCTACCTGGGGCCACCATGCGGCGGCCGAACCGCTGACCGCTAACCGCTAAAACCTGATGCAGCTATGTCATGACGCGGTCACGACCCTACCTAAGGGTTGAACCGGGCGTGGTGGGGCATAGGGTGGGGAATCTCGCCCCACTGTCCTATGTTTTCCCGTTTGATCTGCTGGCTTTTCCTGATGACCGCCGCTTTGTCGGCTCAAAATCAGAACGCCAAGAGCCCGCCAGCTGGCATCGCGGTCCCGGAGAAGGACAAGGCGGAGCTCCTTGCCGTCGGTCGTAAGCTCCAGGCGGACATCGAGGCGCTGAAGAAGCCGGGGGCGCTGTCTGTGGACATCGCGGAGTATGTCCCGGACGTGGAGATCTTCGCCAAGGCGGCCCTTTGGGCGGTCGAACTCAATGAGATCTACTCCCTCAAGCAGGTGGCGGACGCCCGGAACCTGCTCAAGGTCGGCAACGAACGTCTGGCGGCGCTGAAGGCCGGGCAGACCCCTTGGCGTAAGGCGACGGGCAACGTCATCCGCGGCTATCGCTCCCGGATCGATGGCTCCGCCCAGCCTTATGGCCTGGTCATCCCCGAGGATCGTCCGGCCAAGGGCGGTCGTCTGGACGTCTGGCTGCATGGCCGGAGCGATGTCCTGACCGAGCTCGCTTTCATGGCTCCTCAGCTGGCCAAACCGAAGACCCCGCCCCCGTCCAAATTGATCACCCTTAATATCTACGGACGCTTCTGCAATGCCTACAAGTTCGCCGGCGAGGTGGACGTCCTTGAGGCCATGGAGCATGCCATCCGGGAATACGGCTGCAGCCCGGATCATGTCGCCCTGCGAGGGTTCTCCATGGGCGGGGCTGGCACCTGGCACCTCGGCGCCCAGCATGTCGACCGCTTCGCGGCCATCGCTCCCGGGGCTGGCTTCGTCGAAACGGCCGAATATGCCAAGGTCGACGCTGCGGGGAAAGTCCCTCCCACCCCTTGGGAACGGAAGCTCTTCTCCTTATATGACGTTCCTGGCTATGTGCTGAACCTGTCCAACCGTCCGGTCTATCTTTACTGCGGCGGCGAAGACCCGGCCCGCTGGCAGGGCCTGAAGATGGTCGCCGCCGCCAAGGCCAGGGGGTTCGAGATCCCGGAACTCGTCGGCCCGAAGACCGGGCACAAGTATCACCCTGAGACCAAGAAGCAGTTGGACGCCTTGATGGACGCCGCGGTGGCCAAGGGCCGGCCGACGGCGCCGGAACGGGTCCGGCTTTCCACGCCCACTCTTAAATATAACAAGGTCGATTGGGTCACCGTGAACGCCTTGCAGGAGCATTGGACCGTCTCCGAGGTCGAGGCGACCAAGGTCGGCCTGGCCAAGATCGAGGTGACGACCAAGGGGGTGGCCGAGTTCACGTTGAACCTGCCGGCTGCCTGGGCCGGGGAAGGCGAGCCGGCCATCACGGTCGATGGCGCCGCCTTCAAGGGCGTGACCCGTTTCGTGAAGATCGGCGGTAAGTGGGTCGATCCACGGACGCGCAATCTGGTCGAGCCGGCCATCCGCAAGAAGCATGACCTCCAGGGACCGGTGGACGACGCCTTCATGGATGCGTTCGTCTTCGTGCGCCCGACCGGCAAGTCGTCCTATCCGCGGGTCGATGATTGGGCAAAATCCGAGCTCGAGCTCGCCGTCCGCAAGTGGCGGGTGAACTTCCGCGGGGAGGTGACCGTCGTGGACGATGTCGCCGTGACCAAGGAGATGATGCGCACCAAGCACCTCGTGCTGTGGGGCGACGCCGAGTCGAACAAACTCATCTCTCGAGTCCTGCCCAAACTGCCTATGAAGTGGGACGCCGGCAAGGTTGCGATCGATAAGGTCAGCTACGATGCCGCCACCCATGTCCCGATCCTGATCCATCCTAATCCGATGTCGCCCGAGCGCTATGTCGTCCTGAACAGTGGTTATACCTTCCGACAGGGCAGCGACGTCACCAACGCCTTGCAGACGCCGAAACTCCCTGATTGGGCGATCGTCGATATCACCGTGCCCCCTTCGGCGCAGTGGCCGGGTCAGGTCAATGCGGCTGGTTTCTTTGACGAAGGGTGGGGCGTGCGCTGAGGGCGAACGAGGAGGGCGCAGGGGGCAAGAGTTTTTCCGGTAGGGCTGATCACCCTTGATCAGCCGCGGTTGAGCGAGGGCGCTCAACCCTACCAAAGGCAGCAGAGGGTAAGATACTTAGATTGGGCCTAACAGGTAGGGAAGTGCGGCTCGCGCGCCCGCCGCTTCGGCTATCGGTCGGACGGCTCGGAGCGCCGTCCCTACCTGTGGCCGCGACATCCTAGGGCAGCACGCGGTGCTGCCCCTACCTCGAGGCAATAAAAAGGGCGCGACTGGTGTCGCGCCCTGAGGGAAGGGGTAAGCCGCCCTTACTTCTTGGTGCCTTCGAGCTTTTCCTTCAGCTCGGGGTGCTTCTTGAGCAGTTCTTCCTTCTGTTCCGGAGTCATCTTGTCGAAGCGCTCCTTCATCTTCTCGCGGAGCTTTTCCTTCTGTTCCGGGGTGAGGTTTTCGCCGCGCTCCTTGAGCTTGGCCTTGAGTTTCTCCTTCTGCTCGGGCGTCAGGTTATCGGCGCGTTCGCGGGCGGAGGCCTTGGCCTTTTCGATCTTCGCGGCGACCTCAGGGTGTTCCTTCAGCCAGGCCTGACGCTCTTCCGGGGACATGTTCTTGAGCTTCTCGAGCGCTTCCTTGAGTTCGGGATGCTGCTTGAGGAATTCTTCGCGGCGATCGCCGTCGCGCTTGGCCGGAGCGTCCTTGCGGGCGGGCTTGTCGCCTTCGGGGACGGCGTGGGAGGCGGAGGTCGCCACGAGGAGGGCGAGGAGGGAGAGGCCGAGGGTCGAGGTTTTCATGGGTGTTCGAAGATGGAACACCGGTGCGTGGAAGAAAGTTGCATGATGCAATGAGGGGGCACGTGGGCACGGTGACACGTGGGCACGGTGACACGAGGGCACGAGGACACGAGGGCACGAGGGCACGAGGGCTACGAGCTAGGGCTAGGGCTGGGGCTAGGGACGTACTCGGGTTAGTTCAGGAAATATTTCTGACCAAGCGAGCAGGTGGGGTTTAACCATCCCATGGTTTAACTACTGGCCCTAGCTCTGGCCCTGACTCTAGCCCTTCCGTTAAGTCATCTCTCCTACTGCATCAACAACCTCAGGATGATGGCGATGACGACGAGGAGGAAGATGCGGCGGATGAGGGGCGCGCCTTGGGTGAGCACGAGGCCGGAACCCAGGTAGGTGCCGATCAGCTGGCCGGCGATCATGACGCCGGCGACGGGCAGCAGCACGGCGCCTTTGCAGGCGAAGACGAGGAGCGAGCCCAGGTTGCTGGCGAGGTTGACGACCTTGGTGTAGGCCGTCGCCCGGCGCAGTTCCAAGCCGAGCAGGGTGACCGTCGCGATGGTCCAGAACGCACCGGTCCCGGGGCCGAAGAAGCCATCGTAGAACCCCAGCGTCGCTCCGAAGAGCAGGCCGAACGCTCCGGCCTGGAGCTTGGCCTGACCGGAGTGCTCGCCCAGCTTCGGGCTGAACATCACGTAGGCCACGATCGCCAGCAGCAGCCAGGGCACGACCTCACGGAGGAATTCGTTGCTGATGAGGCTGACCGCCCAGGCGCCGACGGCCGAGGAGAGGAAGCTCGCCGTGGCCGCGCCACGGACCTGCGGCCAATCGACGAGTCCGCCGCGGACGTAACGGGTCACGGCGACCATCGTACCGACGGAGCTCTGGGCCTTGTTGGTGCCCAGTGCCAGTTGCGGCGGAAGTCCGGCGGCCAGCAGGGCGGGTACCGTGATCAGTCCGCCGCCGCCGGCGATCGAATCGATGAAG
>JBEDDU010000163.1:0-2905 GCA_041176065.1 Verrucomicrobiota bacterium
CCGTGGGTGGTGGTCTCGGCCGACGACAAGCGCCATGCGCGCGTGGCCACCCTCAAGGCCGTGTGCCGCGCGTTGTCCGACCGCCTCGACTGAGCCACTCGCCGAGCCAACGGCGATGCGGGCCGCTCAGCGCCGCCCCGTCGAGCGCCGTCGAGCCCACCCATTCGAGCTCGGCGTCCTTCGCCCACTTGCGCAGGTCCGCGGCCCGGGGCGCGACGACGAAGAGCTTCTCCTCGTAGGTGACCGTGCCGATCGTGCGACGACGCACGAGCGCAGGCTCTCCCTCCGGCTCGAGTCCGAGCGACGACAGGACCGGGATCTCCGCCATGCCGGCGAGACGCCTGGCCGCCGGGGGATTGCGGCGCAGCAGGATCTGGTCGTCGCGCCGGACGAGCGCCCGGTCGACGGCGGCCTCCTTGCGCTCCTTGGAGACGAAACGCGGCAACGTCGCGGCGTCGCCCTTCGCCTTGGCGTCGCACCAAGCGGCCAAGGGACAACGCCCGCATTCCGGCACGCCCTTGCGGCAGACCGTCGCGCCCAGCTCCATCATCGCCTGGTTGAAGTCGCCGGGGCTCTTCGGGTCGACGAGCTCATCGGCGCGCTCGGTGAAGAGCTTGGCCGCCGAGGAGGCGTCGCGTAGTTTGGCGCGCACGCCGTCGAGCCGGGCCAGCACGCGGACGACGTTGCCGTCGACGACCGCGACCGGTTCGGCGAAGGCGATGCTGGCGATCGCGGCGGCGGTATAAGGGCCCACGCCCTTGAACTCGCGCCATTCGGCGGCGGTGCGCGGCGGATGCGGCAAGGCCGCGACCTGACGGGCCAGGGCGAGCAGGTTGCGGGCGCGGGAGTAATAACCGAGCCCGGCCCACAGGGCCATGACCTCGGCCTCCTCCGCACGGGCGAGCTGCGGGAAGTCCGGCCATCTGGCCGTCCAGCGTTCGAAATACGGGATGACGGTCGCGATCTGGGTCTGCTGGCACATCAGTTCCGAGACCACGGTGCGGTAGGCCGAGACTTCCTCCCGCCACGGCATGGGCCGGCGATGACGGGCGAACCAGGCCAGCAACGCCTTCCGCAACGCGGGAACGCGGTCAGGACGGCTGGTCTGGGCGGAAGGCATGGATGGGGCTGGATTCGGAGGCCAACTCGGGTAGACCTTGGGACTCATGGCACGAAAGGCAAAGCAGGACTCCGACGACGAGCCGAAGAAAGTCGCGATGCACACGCTGAAGCTCGACGCGGCCCAGGCCGCGAAGCTCCGCGCGATCCTGGTCGCCAAGGGCTGGGTGTCCTTCGCCGTCGATCACTCGGCCTTCGCGTTCAAGGGCGAGAACCTGAACATCGTCCATTATAAGTCCGGCAAGTGCGTCATCTCCGGCAAGGGCACCGAGGACTTCGTGAAGTTCACCCTCGAGCCCGACGTGACGGGCCAGGCGGTCCTCGGCTACGAGGCCGAGAACAACCCGGAGTGGTTCGAAGAACACGCCGGCCTCGACGAGTCCGGCAAGGGCGACCTCTTCGGTCCGGTGGTCTCGGCCTGCGTCGTCGCCACGGGCGAGATGACCCGCGAGTGGATCGAGCTCGGCATCAAGGACTCGAAGAAGCTCACCGACGCGAAGATCGCCGAACTCGACCGCGTCATCCGCTCCACGCCCGGCGTGGCGGTGAAGACGACGTTCATGCGGATGGCGAAATACAACGAGCTGCACTCCCGCTTCGGCAAGAACCTCAACCGCCTGCTGGGCTGGATGCACGCGACGTCGTGCGAGGAAGCCCTCAAGGATTTCGAACTGCAGCACCAGCGCCGCCCGAAGTGGGGCCTGCTCGACCAGTTCTCCGAAGAGCCGCTCGTGCAGAAGGAACTCGCCCGCAAGGGCGTCGAGTTCGACCTGCGCATGCGCACCAAGGCCGAATCCGACCCCGTCGTCGCGGCCGCCTCCATCGTCGCCCGCGCGGCCTTCGTCCGCGAGCTCGACCGTCTTTCCCAGGACGGCGGCGTGCACCTGCCCAAGGGCTCGGGCTCCGAAGCCAAGAACGCCGGCATCGAACTCGTCGGCCGCCTCGGTCCGGCGATTTTGGTCAACTTCGCCAAGCTCCACTTCAAGACGGCCTACGAGGTCCGCGGTCTCGAGCCCCCGGAATCCAAGCCGTTCGTCCGCCGCAAGAAAGCGGAATAACCCGTGGCCTCG
The DNA here is from genome assembly GCA_041176065.1 of Verrucomicrobiota bacterium. Taxonomy (GTDB): domain Bacteria; phylum Verrucomicrobiota; class Verrucomicrobiia; order Opitutales; family UBA953; genus UBA953. Next base: position 2,190 of record JBEDDU010000163.1, read on the forward strand.
CTGGCGTCATTCGACCGCAAGAAGGGCGCCGACCGCCCCGGCATCGCGGGCGTCGACGAAGCCGGCCGCGGTTCGCTCTGCGGCCCGGTGGTCGCGGCGGCGGTGCTGCTCGACGCCGGCTTCTACGGCGAGCCGGCCTGGCTGCGCAAGCTGTCCGGCGCGAATGATTCGAAGAAGCTGACGGCGGAGAAGCGCGCCGAGCTCCGCGAGGCGATCGCGAAGATGGAGAGCGAGGGCAAGCTGCGCACCGCCTGGGCTGCCGGCTCGGTCCTCGAGATCTCGGCCCACAACATCCTCGGCGCCACGCGTCTCGCGATGGCCCGCTGCATCGCCAAGCTCGCCGTAGGCCCGATCGCCCCGCTCTTCGCCGCCGCCGGCACGGAGGGCGAACTCTTCGGACGGACCGACGCGCGCACGTTCCTGGTGCTCGTCGACGGCCTGCCGTTGCGTCCCTTCGCCTGGGCGCACGAGTCGGTCAAAGGCGGCGACGGCAAGAGCCTCGCCATCGCCCTCGCCTCGATCGTGGCGAAAGTCGAACGCGACCGGATGCTTGTCGAGATGGATGCCCAGTATCCGCAATACGGCTTCGCCACCCACAAAGGTTACGGCACGCCGGAGCATGTCGAAGCCCTCCGCGCCCACGGCCCCTGCCCTGAGCACCGCGACCTCTTCGTCCGCACCATCCTCGCCGGCGACCCTTCCCCGGCCGAATCGAC
>JBEDDU010000164.1:0-3068 GCA_041176065.1 Verrucomicrobiota bacterium
GTCGTTCAACCCACCCCCGAAGGTCGACTCCTGCCTGCTCGTGCTCCGTCGCCGCGCCGACGCCCGTCGTCTCACCCCGCGCGCCCGGGAGGTCGCCCGCATGCTCTTCACCCAGCGTCGCAAGCAGGTGGGCTCCGCCGCCAAGAAGCTCTTCCCTGACGCCCCGGATGTCGCCGCCTGGCTGGCCGACCTCCCTCGTTACGGACTGACCAGCCTCGCCCGGCCGGAAACGATCCCGGCCGAAGCCTGGCTGAACCTCTGACGCCTGAGGTTGCATTTCCTCGGGTCTACGCTCCTTATCCCGCCATGTCTGTCAAAGTAGGCCTCGTCTCCCTCGGCTGCGCCAAGAACCTGATCGATTCCGAGATCATGATCGGGCACCTGGCCAAGGCCGGCATGTCCATGACTCCTGACGCCGCCGAGGCGGACGTCGTCATCGTCAACACCTGCTCCTTCATCGACGCCTCGAAGCACGAAGCGCTCGAGGCCATCTACGAGATGAGCGAGGGCAAGGCCACCGCCCGCAAGAAGGGCCAGAAGCTCATCGTCGCCGGCTGCATGTCCCAGCGTTACCAGGGCGCGCTTCCCGTCGTCGAAGGCGCCAAGGGCCGCGTCGAGCTCCCGAAGGTCGACGCCTTCATCGGCCTGGACCAGGTCACGAACATCGTCCCGGTCATCCATAAGGTCATGGGCGGCGAAGCCGGCATGACCGAGTTCCTGGCCAAGACCACGACGTACATCCCGGATTTCGACACCCCTCGCTTCCGCCTGACCCCGCGTCACTCCGCTTACATCAAGATCGCCGAAGGCTGCAACCACCCCTGCACCTTCTGCATCATCCCGCGCATCCGCGGCCGTCACCGCAGCCGTACGGTCGAGTCCGTCGTCAAGGAAGCCCGCCAGCTCGTCGCCGAGGGCGTGAAGGAGATCAACCTCATCTCCCAGGACACGACCTACTTCGGCATGGACCGCTGGACCGACGCCCGTCCGAATCCGCGCAGCAAGGTCGACTCCTCCAAGGGCGAATCGCTCGCCTCCCTCCTCCGCGAACTCGACCAGATCGAGGGCGACTTCTGGATCCGCCTGCTCTACACGCACCCCGCGCACTGGAGCGACGAGCTCATCGAGACCATCGGCAAGTCGAAGCATGTCGTCCGTTACGTCGACATCCCGCTCCAGCACGTGTCCGACAAGATGCTCGGCGCCATGCAGCGCGAGACCGACGGCGCCTACATCCGCGACCTGATCAGGCGCATGCGCGCCGGCATCCCGGACCTCGTCATCCGCACGACCTTCATCGTCGGCTTCCCCGGCGAGACCGAAGAAGATTTCACCGAGCTGCTCGCGTTCCTCGAAGACACCAGGTTCGACCGCGTCGGCGTGTTCAAGTATTCCAAGGAAGAAGGCACCAAGGGCGCCAGGATGGAGGGTCACCTCTCCGACGAGTTGAAGGCCGACCGCCACGCCCGCGCCATGCTCCTCCTCCAGCGTCTTTCCAAGCAGCGCGGCGAAGCCTTCGTCGGCCGCAAGCTCCGCGTCCTCGTCGAAAGCCCGGGCGTCGCCCGCAGCACCGGCGACGCCATGGAGATCGACGGCATCGTCAAGGTGCCGAAGAAGCTGCCCGTCGGCCAGTTCGCCGAGGTGACCGTGACCGGCGCCGAGGAATACGACCTGATCGCGAAGTGATCAGCCTTCGGCGTCGCGCTCCGGCGCCGTCTCCGCGGAAGCCGCGGCGGCCGGGGAATCGCTGAGCCGGATGAGCGCGTCGAGCGACGAGAAATGCCTCGTCCAGTCGGTCATGTCCGGGATGTCGCCCACGACGGTGGAGAACAGCTCGCGCTTCTCCTGCTTGAGCTCCTCGATGCGCTCCTCGACGGTGCCGGGAGCGATCATGCGGTAGATGAGGACCGGGTTCTTCTGGCCGATGCGGTGCACGCGGTCGACGGCCTGGGCCTCGACGGCGGGGTTCCACCACGGGTCCAGGAGGAAGACGTATTCCGCCGTATTGAGCGTGATGCCCGTGCCGCCGGCCTTGAGCGAGGCGATAAACAAAGCGGGTCCCTTGGTCTCCTTGAACTGCTCGACGGGCGCCGAACGGTCCTTGGTCTCGCCGGTGAGCTCGAAGATCGGCAAGGACGGCAGATCGCGGGCCAGGGCCGATTTGACGCGTTCGATGAGGGAGACGAACTGCGAGAACACGACGGCCTTGGAACCGTTGGCCGCGATCTCCGCCAGTTTCGAGACGAGCAACGTGATCTTCCCCGAGTGCGCCGAAGGACAGGTGGAGTTCTCCGGCAGCAGGCCGGGATCGCAGCAGACCTGGCGCAGGCGCATGAGCAGCGTGAGCACGGAGGTGGCGTCCTTCGAGAGCAGCGAGGCGAGCTCGCCCGAGAGGCCGCTGCCCTGGGTGAGATGCTGGTAAAGCGAACGCTGCTCGTGCGTGAGCGGACAAGGCAGCACGACTTCCATCTTCGGCGGGATGTCGGCGGCGACATGGCGCTTCAGACGGCGGAGGATGAAGGGCGAGACCTGCCGGCGGACCTTGCCGAGCGCGACCGAGGCGTCGCGCAGCATCAGACGCTCGAAGCCGGCGCGCTTGCCGAGCAGGCCGGGCATCAGGAAGCGGAAGATCGTCCACAGGTCCGTCGGGCGGTTCTCCAGCGGCGTGCCGGTGATGGCGATGCGGTGGTCGGCCTGCAGGGCGACGCACGTCTGCGTGGTCTTCGACTCGGGATTCTTGATGGCCTGGGCTTCGTCGAGCACCGCGTAGCCGAAGCGCGTCTTCGGAAGGAGGTCGGCGTGACGCCTGAGCTGCGTGTAACTCGAGATCCAAAGGCGGGCGCCGGGGTTCCTGACGAAGTCGTCCTCCGCGGTGAGGACCGCGGTGCCGGCGCTGAGCTCGGGATGGAACCGCTTGATCTCGCCGAGCCAGACCGGGATGACGCTCGCCGGGCAGACGATGAGGGAACGCTCCCCCGCCGGCCGGGAAGCCAGCAAGGCGAGGACCTGGACGGTCTTGCCCAGGCCCATCTCATCGGCCAGCAACGGGTGGGCGCCGAGTTCGCAGA